>JAEWBD010000409.1 GCA_023391315.1 Bacteroidota bacterium
AGGGCAATAATTCACATTTTGGCACCTATACCATTAACCCGGATAAACATAGCATTGCTTTCAATGTGCAGCATGCTTTTTATCCTAACTGGGAAGGCCATGTGCAGGTACGCAGCTACACGCTTGAGAATAATGTATTGAGTTATGTGGTTACCCATACCACCAACGGCGGGGCCGTTACTGCAACTGTGGTGTGGAAGAAGCAATAATGTTTATGCTTTATTGATACCTGTAAAAGCTTGAATCCCTGCAACCCTTTACATAGGAAACTTTTGTGAGGCTGTTCTGCTTTATATTTTTTGGGCAACGGTCAATGACATTGCAAAATGCTTGTCTATTTTGCCGTTAAAATTTTCATTAATAAAATCTTCAATTTCCCGATAGAATAATTGTTGAATTTTTTTGTCAGCTTTAAGGTGACTTGAATACGTGTTCAGTAGCTTAACAAAATTCTTTGCCGTGTAGGTTATAATTATAGGAAAGAGTTGATAGTGCATTAATTTAAATAAATGTTCATCAATTTCATCGGGTTTAAGTTCTTTTTTGTTTGGCAGTTTTGGTTTAGGATTATCTAAAAAATTATACCGCTCATAAACAGGTTGTGATTCAATAAAAAAATTATCTCCTGCTTCATCCGATATATGATTTGTATGAATAACTGCCAGATAACCGCTATCCCGAAGCAAGCGATGTGTTTTTGTATATTTTACAGCAGGGTCTATCCAATGAAACGATGTGGCTGCATATACTAAGTCAAATGTTTTGGGCAAAAAATCTGATTGCTCAAAAGAAGTATTTATTACCTGAACGTTTTTATAGTCGTCCAATTCCCGCTTTGCTACTTCTGCCAATGATTGTCCTAATTCAACTGCAGTTATTTGAAACCCTTTTTGAGCTAATGGTTTTGTGGCTTGCCCGGTGCCGGCACCAATTTCAAGAAGTGTTGCATTTGCGTCTAAAGTAGTAATGTCAATCAATGTTGAAAATAATTCATCCGGATAGCGGGGCCTTACTTCATTATATAACAGGGCTACTTCATCGAAAGTTTGCCTTAGTATGTTACTGTCGTTCATTAATAATGCCTGGATAATTAGGTTTTGACAGAATAGGCGCTAACATTAAACGGCTTGCGAAGTCAGGATAACAGCATTGCGTCTGCCTGCACTTATGCCGAAGGTGAATAAAGATATATTATTTGGCCTAATGTTTTGATTGTTGTAATTCATAGAAGCCTGAATTAAGCACTACCGGCTTACAACGCAGGGTCTCATCCTGCACACCAGGCTTTGCAATGAAGACCCTGCTGCGACAGAAAAAATTAATTGACTGTTGGCAAAAAAGTTTCTACAACTTCATACATTCCTGGTTCAAATTTGGCTATTTTAAGAGCTTCTTCTAAATAAGGCGAAGCTGTTGAATTGCTTCTCATGTTTTGATAGTCCTCAATACTTTTCCATTGTGCGTACATTGTAACTTTTGTCCCGTCAATACTGCGGTGCAGACTTGAAGAAATAAAACCGGTTATTTGTCGAACGCTAATTTCAGTTGCCAAAGTCAACAAGTCAACAAGTTTTTGTTGATTAATTGGATCAACCGTAAATACATTTATGAGAGTGAGAAAGTTTGCCTCTTTTGTTATTGTGGTCATATTGTTTTATTAAAAATTTTAAACTGTAGGCTGTCACACTAAACTTGCGGCCAACGTTCCTGGCTTGCTGCTGTGCTGGCATTTTATGATTGTCAGCCTGGCAACTGAAGCCGATTAAAAAACCAAAGTACAAAATATATTTACGTCGCAGCAGGGTCTTCGTTAATGGCATTTATGCAAAGCCACGAGACCCTGCGTGTTATTTTAATTCTTTCTAATGAAAAGGGAGTAAATGTTTTGATTGTTGTAATTCATAGAAGCCTGAATTAAGCATTACCGGCTTACAACGCAGGGTCGCATCCTGCGCACCCGGCTTTGCAATGAAGACCCTGCTGCGACAGAAGGTGTGGTTTGGCAGCTGTGTAGTCCAATAAAGATAATCAGATGCCGTGTTATTCGTCAGCCTAATAGCAGCACTTCAGCCACACTTGCAGCAATGCACTGTTGGGCGTTCGTTGTTCTTAATGTTGTTTTGTATTTAACCTTCCTGTTATCAAGTTGTTCTCGAAGTAATATGCCCCGCTAATTTCTAGTCTTCCATAATAGTTCCCGCCAAAAGTATGTCCACCAATTATTTGTTTTTCCCCTAACACCGTCCAAATAATATTCAAATTGTTCTCCTGTAAAAACTTTAAAAACGGGTCTTTCTTAACAAGAAGGTATGACTTAGAATCATAATAAACATTTGGAGCGAAACATTGGACTTCATTTGTCGCACTTACAAATTCATCTTCTTTTTGGCTATACTTCAATGCCATCCTCTCATAGATTAATTTGCTCGGCTTCAGAAAACTTATGGTTTCTTCTTTCGACTTGTCGAATTCTTCTTCCCACAAGAAACCTTGAGCGGTTATATTCACTGTTGCAATATACTCTCCTGATTCTTTATCATGTAACTCTGTCCATTCAATTCCTTCATAATATTCAGTCATAAAATATTCTTGCGCCGGTGACCAGTAATATTCCCTGCTGAACATTTCATACCGATCGTGGCTTTCAGGCATCCAACGGCCCATAAAATCCTGTTTTACAGCCCAATTTTTAAACACATTGAATTCATCATTACTAACAATGTAACTCCTTATTTGGCCCCAAAGCTCTTTGTGCGGCTGATTCCATTTTTCTTCCCCAATTTTTTTAGGCTCTGACCATGAAGGATAACCCTCTAATATTAACCATTCTTCGTTATTCTGATCTTTGACTTGAACGATATTTTCAATGTTTGGTAAAACTGTCGAATCTTTGACCCAATCTTCGTTTGAGCAATTCCAATCAAATACTTCGCTATTATTCCACCAAAATTTTAAAGGTTGTTCATCATCATAACTACCTGTTTTGCTGATTAGCATTGTTGGATCTATGTCTCTGACATAAGGATCCCATGGCCCCTGGTAAGGCTTTTCTAATTGCTTGTTCCCCCACCTTTCTTGTTTAATGAAATTATCAGATAGACGTGCTAAGTATTCATGATAAGCTATCCATTGATATTTTTTGCCGATTCTTTCATGTGGTGCCGTATCCCTCCCTCTTCCAGTTCCAATTTGTTTATCAAATGAAAGATGTGATTCTGGATTCCATCCGAGTTCTATAACTCTGGAAAAAATAAGTCGTTGAGCAATCCTCAAATCGAAATGCTTTCCTGTATTTATGATTTTATGATTGTGATCAAGGAAAGGTTCTACCTCTGTTTCATATTCTGACAATAATTTTGTTGGCAATGATTTCTTAAAATCAGTTTTAAGGTGGGTTAATTCTTCTTCCGGTTTCCGACCAATAGCTGTTTCGAAAATGATTTTTCTGTCCCCAAATTCCATTACCTCACCAGGTTCATCAGAAGTGATTATTGGGTCCAAAGCATCCAATAGCTCTAATTGTTCCACGTTCAGCTTCTTTTTAAAATCTTCAAATAACTGTTCTCTATCAATTGGTTTCTGGCCCCTCTTGCAGCCAGACCAATCTGAAGTGTTACTATTGGTGCCTATTACATACCTTGAAAAATCCCCAAATCCCATAACTGATTCCCATAAATGCCAATACTTATCCTTATCATTCATTGCTTCCAGTTCCTCATAGGAAGGAATTTCCTCAGGCCAATTGCTTTTGTAAGGCGGACGAACCTTTGAGATTTCAAAACTTAGGTTGAGGCCAAGATAATGAGCATATTCAATTGCGCCCCTTGCATAGTCCCTCAATAATATGTGTGGAATTACTTCTTGAGAATTATTGAAAATGATGCTGAAAATATATTCACTAAGGTCAACTAATTGTTCTTTTTGGGAGGTTCTCAATGCACAGCCATAGGCGACAGCAAACAGGCGTTCATATATATAAGGGTCATTTACACCTTCAAACATTTTGAGAACCTTAATCAATACATTCAATCGGTCTTGCAGTAAACTAACTAATGCCTTAGTAGAACAGTCTCTAAGTTTTCTGTTAGTAGAAGTATGAAACCATGCTAAAGCAATACTAGAAAGCAATATAGATTCGTCAGAAATATGTGATTTGTCTGTGTCATTCCAAGCCCAATCAATAAGTCTCTTTACTGATGAATCATCACTATACCGGTATTTGAGAAATTGAGTCCAATTTCCATCCCTTTCTGCAAGAGTGAATTTCATTAAATAACTATGCAAAGAATGAGCATTGAAGAAATGTCCTGGAACTCCGGTAACGGCAAGTATCGTTTCCAAAAACAGTTCAAAGGTGCCTTGACGAGAGAAGACAAACTCATTCACATACCCTTTGGATGCTTCATTTATTGTTTGAATTTTGCGCCAAAGCAAGCTCTCTACAAAGGACTCTATAATGGGATATTTATCTTTAAGCTTAGGAATATAAGTAAAAAATTCTTGCCCTGTTTTTTCGGGAACTTGGATTGAAAAAGCATCAATTAGCCCTTTATTCATGTAAACGGCATTTTCATCTTTCACATACCTGTGGAGTTCCCCTTCTTTTCCAAATGCTTGTTCTAATTCTTGATATTGTTCAAGTAAATACTGGGTTGTCAAATGGTCTTCAAAGCGCTCATAAGCCAAATAAACTCCTTCCTCATTTTCACTTCCCTCTTTCCAGAAAAGATTTTTTGATAAAACACCTTCTATAATGAGTTCATCAATAAACCCTTTCTTTATTACAAATTTTGCAATCGACTCATCAATAACTTGGTAAGCAGTTTCGTAAGGAACATATCTAAGTTGGTTTTCAATTTTATATTTAATTAAAGCATAAATAGACTTTTGTACTAAATTCAAACTAGCAGAATATCCAATCCTATTTTGTCTGGATAAAATGTTATTTACATTTTTGATGAAGAAATTAATGATAGAAGTAATTCCCTGAAGCCCATCTGGAATTCGGGTTAATCCTGCTTTATTGATTCCGTCACAAAATAGCTTCAGGAAGAGTGGATTTTGAAACTCAGGATGTAACAATGGCACATTAGGCAATTCAATTTTGTAGTTATCAAAAAATAACTTGCTTGCTTCATATTCAACATTTCTGAACCCATGGTGGCGATGCTCCACCAAACCTAACTCGGTTCTCCCATCTTCTGGCAAAATAAAGTTTTTGTATGAGGTTCTTACGGTCAAGACAAGTCCTAGCCATTCATATTTCTTTATGTCACTAATGAAGCTCCTTACAAAGCTGTTCCAAAAATAGTTTCCTCTTCCTTCGTTGATTGCATCGATAAATAGAACAATTCTTTTTCTTGATTTCTCAGCATGTTGATTTAATTTCTTTAGGAAATCTTCAGCTTTTGAGTTGATTTGAAGCCTTTTAAATATTTGGGTCCAAGGGTCTTCTTCTGTGACAAAATGTTGCCCAAGAATAAAAACACTTTCGTAACCTTTATCAATTCTATTTGAAACTATATCCCCAATTAAATGCGATTTGCCAATGCCTGCCTCTCCATCTAAGAGTAAAAAAGGGTTATTAGCAAGTTTAAATGCAGTGCCCTGAATTAAAGCTTCAAAGTCAAAAAGTTCATGTTGAAATTCTCGGATGTCCCTTAATTCATGTCCGTATTTGTGATAATATTGATAATCATTTTTTTCCTTTTGTAGTTTTCTTTCTTCATCCAGATAATAATTTTGAATAAATTGAACAGAGTTCCGAATGTCATTAATTAAGTCATCAAATTTTTTTATCGGAAGTGAACTGGTTCCTAGAAGTTCTGTATTATTGAATAAACTATAAAGTTCGTCAAATTGATTTTCTAAACGCTCAATGCTTTCTTTTATATCGACCTCTTTTTCTAAAATCTTTTTACCCTTTATGAGAAGCAAATCAAAAAATTTTGTCACTTTTCTTTTAAATGCTTCAGTTCTTCCAAGACCATCAAAAATTTCTGATATCTCCAGTTTTACATTCAGTTCTGGCGTATACCGCTTACCTAAATCAATTATCGATGATCTGCATTGCTCTCGTAACCAACTTGTACTTGGCTGAAAAACTACCTCAGAATGAAAATCTTGAACTTTTGAAGTGATAGTGTCGACTTTAACTTCAATTCTTTCTAAGTCTTTATTAAGGTCAAAAACTTTAGATTTAAAGTTTTCCTCGATAAATAATCCCTTTAGAGTTTTATCGTTGTTAATCTTTGAGGTGAAAATTTGATAAAAATTTTCTAGTTCTTTTGCAGTTGGAACAATAATGTTTTGATTGTCTTTTAAAATTTCAATTATAACATCATAGTCTACATCTGAATTCTTGAATAAGATAAATTTATTCAGGTAATCAAAGAGTATTTTTGAATGATAAAAGGGAAACTTGTTGTCATTAGTTGCGACTGGGTTTGCTTTTTCATATTCTTCTATAGACTCATAAATAAGTTGATTAAGCCTATTCTTATATTTAGTTGATGGAAAGAAAAGCTTCTTGAGCCTACCATAACCTTCTTCTTTAATGAATTGATCGATGAATTTGAGAGAAACGTAAGTTATTATTGTAATCGATACTGGCTCCATCTATACTTCTAATATTTCATTTAGTCGAGTTAGTTTGAGTTCTCTATTCAATGACGCCCAACACGCTGATTTATGTTACAAAATACGAAACTATTCAAAAAACCCGCTATTCAAGATCAGCACTTTAATGTTGTATAGAATCAATTGGCGTTGGAATAATCCATCCTCACAAAACCAAAAACAAGGGCTGTGCGGCCCATTGCAACAGCCCTGTTTAAACCACAATAAAAAACCCATATATCAACCTTCTTTTATCATCCGCACTTCCATTTCCAGCGTTTTGCCCTGTTCTATTTTTAATACCTGTGTTTGTGTAACGTAACCGGCGGCGCTTATTATTACATGCCAGGTGCCGGCTTTCATGCTTTCAATAGCGGCCACGCCCAATATATTGCTGGCGGCCTGTTTGTTCAGCTCCTGCACCAGCATTACAGCACCTTCAATGGCGGTGCCGCCGGCTGCATCGTTTATGGTGGCCACCAGGCCGGTATGGCGTGTGCCCATTTCTTTCACCTTGCGCACTTCGCGGTATTCATTCACCAGCCCGGGGTTATCATCCATACCGTTGATAATAAGATTATCCAGCAGCCTTAAACTTTTGTCAATAAGCAGCATAGTGGCCTCTATGCCCTTGGTGCCTGCCTCAGATGCCGCCTGTGCATTTTCCGGCGCACCCGTCACGGCTTTATAGGCCGTAATCGCATCGCCAATGGCGGTAATATCTGCCGCCGTAACCCGGTAATCGGCCAGCGCGCCGTTTAAAGACTGCAGGGCGGCATAAATATTCTGCACGGCAGCCAGTGTTTTGGCAGTGGTACTCTTTTCCAGTTCATACACCTGCACGTCAAAGAGGTGCTGCAGTTCATCGTTATTGTTGTCCACAGCATATACGAGCGCTTTGCGGCTGGTTTTTACGGTAAGGTCAGCCATATTTTCAAGCAGCGTTCTTTTCTGGGTGGTTATCCCCTTGCTGGTACCGGCCTGTGCATTAATATAATTTTCAAGCTGCGTGTTTTGCTGGTTAAAAACGGTTATTTCGGTTTGCACCCTTGTAAACCCGGCGAAGGCAGCAGCATTGGTTTGAAAAAATGCAGCTACTGCATAATACATGTTTTGTTTGGCAGTTTGTGGTAGTGTCATAATGATTGGTTTAGTGATTAATAAAAGTGTTCAGCGGTTTTATTTTAAGGATTCACCACTTTTTTGCTGTTGTGTAATGGTTGCCCGCCGTTGCGGGATGTCATTTCGTTGTTCCCGGGTGCCATTCCGAAGCTAAGAGATGGCATTTCGCTAATCCCAGGTGCCGTTCCGAAGCTAAGAGATGGCATTTCGTTAATCTCAGATGCCATTCCGAAGTCAAGAGCTGCCATTCCGTTATTCCCGGATGCCATTCCGAAGTTAAGAGCTGCCATTCCGTTAATCCCAGGTGTCATTCCGGGGTTACGAGATGCTATTCCGTTGTTCCCGGATGTGATTTCCAACAATCCGGTTGCCATTCCGCAATGCCCGGTTGTTTTCCCGCAAGTTTTGCCTATTGATATTTTAATGCTGATGGTGTAGTCTTAAGCCCGGGTTCTGGTTTTAATTTAAGCTATCGTTTTTTTACTGGTTCTGCTGGTTAAAAAAATCAATATGGAAGCATAAAGTAAAAGCTTTTTTTAAAAATTACAATCGCTGAAAGAAAATTTTTTTAATACCTGGGCTACACCTGTATTATCATAAAAAGAAAAAGCCTGCGGTTTAAAACCACAGGCTTTTGTATAAGAAAAGAACAATTATCAGTTTCCAAATTCGCTTAAGAATTTAATACGCATAATTTTCAATTGTTCCCAGTTATAACCACTGTCGGATAATTCTTCCTGCGCCACCTGTAACGATGAATCCTGGCAATTCTTAAAATAATCTATTATCTCTTCTTTATCATCATCATCCAGGTTCATATCGTCAATGGCATAATCCAGGTTAAGCCTGGTTCCGCTTGCCACAATGGTTTCCATTTCTTCCAGCAAACCATCCAGCCTTAAATCTTTATTGCGGGCAATGGTGGCCAGCGGTATCTTTTTATCTATGTTCTGAATAATATAAATTTTGTTGCTGTTTTTATTCACCACAGATTTCATTACAAAATCATCGGGCTTTTCCACATCATTTTCTTCCACATACCTGGCTATAAGGTCCACAAACGGCCTTCCAAATTTCAGCGCCTTGCCTTTACTCACACCCTGGCATTTTTCAAGCTCCGCCAAAGTGGTGGGATACATGGTGGCCATATCCTGCAGCGAGCTTTCGAGGAATATAACAAACGGCGGAAGCTTCTTCTTCTTGCCTTCTTCATGGCGCAGTTCTTTCAGCATTTCAAACAGCCTGTCATCTGCTGCCGCACCGCCGCCGCTGCTTTCGCTTTCATCATCATCTTCATCCGCTTCTTCAAATAAATTGTTCAGCACAATTTTAAATGAAACGGGCTTTTTCATGAACTTAACGCCGGCTTCCGTAAACTTAAGCAGGCCGTATTCTTCAATATCTTTTCTTATAATATTGCCCAGCAGCATCTGCCGTAAAAGGCTGTTCCAGAAATGCTCGTCTTTTTCTTTACCCAGGCCAAATTCCGGAAACTTCTCATGGCGGAACATCATTACCTGCGGCGTAAGCTTGCCAATTAAAATATTCACCACATATTCTGCGGGGAATTTTTCATCAAGCGCCTTAATTACTTTCAGCGCTTTTACCACTTCATCTTTTGTTTCTATTTTTTCTTTGGGATGAAGACAGTTATCGCAGGCGCCGCAGTTTTCTTCTTCTCTTTCTTCGCCAAAATAATGCAGCAGTATCTTTCTCCTGCACACGGAGCTTTCGGCGTAAGCAACAGATTCATTTATTAATTGCGCACCCACTTCGCGTTCGCTTAATGGCTTATCGCGCATTAAATGTTCCAGCTTGCTCACATCTTTATGCGAATAATACAGGATACATTTTCCTTCCAGCCCGTCGCGGCCGGCGCGGCCTGTTTCCTGGTAATAATTTTCTATCGATTTGGGTATGTTGAAGTGAATAACAAACCGGATATCGGGTTTATCTATACCCATGCCAAATGCAATGGTGGCTACAATTACCTGCACATCTTCATTCAAAAACTGGTCCTGCCTTTCGGCCCTTAGTTTGGAATCAAGACCGGCATGATAAGCAACGGCTTTAATGTTATTAGCCATCAAAACATCAGCAAGTTCTTCGGTGGTTTTGCGGTTAAGCGTATAAATGATGCCGCTTTTGCCCGCCATATTAGTGATGAAACGAACGATGGATTTTACCGTTTGTTCTTTCTTAACCTTCGGCTGAATTTCATAATAAAGATTGGGGCGGTTAAAAGACGATATAAAGATATTCGGATTACGAAGGCCGAGGTTTTTTACAATATCACTCTGCACTTTAGGCGTTGCCGTGGCGGTTAATGCCACTACTGGAATTTCATCATTGATAGAATCCATCATTTCCCGCAGCCGCCTGTATTCGGGCCTGAAATCGTGCCCCCATTCCGAGATACAGTGCGCCTCATCCACCGCAAAAAAAGAAATCTTCAATGCCTTAAAGAAATCAAGGTTTTCCTGTTTGGTTAAAGTTTCGGGCGCCACGTAGAGCAGTTTTGTTTTGCCGGTTGTAAGGTCGTCCTTTACTTCCTTTATCTGCCCTTTATTAAGGGATGAATTTAAAAAGTGTGCAACCGTATCGTTTTCGTTATAACCCCTTACCAGGTCTACCTGGTTTTTCATTAAAGCGATAAGCGGGCTTACGACTATGGCACAGCCATCAAGCATCATGGCTGGTAACTGGTAACATAAACTTTTGCCGCCGCCTGTGGGCATTATTACGAATGTATCACGGCCGCTGAGCAGGCTGTTTATGGCTTCTTCCTGTGCCTGTTTAAATTGTTCAAACCCAAAATGATGTTGTAATGCAGCGAAAATGTCGTGGTTGCTGTTTGGATTTTTTTTGGTTTTTCCAGAAACTGTTTTTTTTGCAGTATTCTTTTTCTCAGTCAACACTTCAGTTGACTCTTTTGCAAGTGATTTTTTTGCCATTGTTCACAAATTTCCGTCTCTCTTTTTTTTTTAAACGGGAGCTCTATAAAAACTCTTAAGGTACAAATTCCAATTTATTTCCCAAAATCTGCCCGTTAAAACGGGCTGTCATCAGGTAACTTCTTTCAGTGGTGGAAACAAAATTAAGTTATAATAAGTTTTTGTTAATGCTTAATTCGTTAAAGTTGTTTGCAGGTATTTATATCACTATAAAACAAGAATGTACTTTTGCCGGTTATGGAAACAAGCGCACAACGTTCTGCACTTTATACTATAGAACAGGAAGCGAATGCTATTGCCAATCTTAAAAACTTTATAGACGATTCTTTTGATAAGGCCGTGAATGCCATCCGCCAGGCAGGCGGCAGGGTGGTTATTACGGGTATAGGTAAAAGCGCCATCGTTGCCCAGAAAATTGTGGCCACATTAAACTCTACCGGCACGCCTTCTTTGTTCATGCATGCCGCAGATGCCATTCATGGCGACCTGGGTATGATACAGGAAAAAGATATTGTTATCATACTAAGTAAAAGCGGCGAGAGTGACGAAATAAAAGTGCTTGTTCCCTTAATTAAAAATTCAGGCAACATTATCATTGCCATTGCCGGCAATAATGTTTCTTTTCTTGCCAGGAATGCGGATATCTTTTTAAATACAACAGTGAGCAAGGAAGCTTGTCCCAACAATCTTGCGCCAACAAGCAGCACAACAGCGCAAATGGTTATGGGCGATGCCCTGGCTGTTTGCCTAATGCAGCTAAATGGTTTTGACAGTAATGATTTTGCAAAATTTCATCCGGGCGGCAATCTGGGCAAACGGCTTTATTTAAGGGTGAATGATATTTATACAATGAACGAAAGCCCTTCCGTTATGGAAGATGTTTTATTTAAAGATGTCATCTTTTCCATATCAGACGGCAGGCTGGGCGCAACGGCTGTTTTAAACGATAATAATAAAATAACAGGCATTATAACAGACGGCGATATAAGAAGGTTATTTGAGAAGACAGATAATGTAAAACATTTAAAAGCATCTGAAATTTCTAAGGCAAACCCCAGAACCATATTGAATACTGCACTTGCAGTAGAAGCGCTTGAAAAAATGAACAGCAACAGCATCACGCAATTAATAGTAGTGGATGAAAATGATTCTTATCTCGGTTTTATACATTTGCACGACCTTATTCGTGAAGGAATAATTTAATACTTTAGCCCCGCAATGAACAAACATAACTACGTAGCTATTTTAGCTGGCGGTTTAGGTACAAGATTTTGGCCTAAAAGCCGTGCCTCTTTTCCAAAACAGTTTTTAGATATTCTTGGTACAGGTGAAACGCTTATACAATCTGCCTATAAGCGCTATGCATCTTTTATCAAACCTGAAAATATCTACATAATAACTTCAGACGAATATGTGGATATAGTTAAAGAACAATTGCCGCAGTTAAACACGGAAAACATCCTGGCAGAACCCAGCCGGAAAAATACAGCTCCCTGTGTGGCTTATATTGCCTCTAAACTTTTACAGGAAGACCCGGAAGCTTCGCTGATTGTTGCGCCAAGTGATCACCTGGTTATTGATGTTAACATCTTTAAAAAACTAAGCCTGCAGGCCTTGGAGTTTGCCAAAAATAATAATGCACTTGTAACGCTGGGTATAAAGCCAACCTATCCAAATACAGGCTATGGTTATATACAATACGATCTGGGCACTGTGCAGGATGATAATGTGTATGAAGTAAAAACATTTACTGAAAAGCCTGATCTTGAATTGGCCCAAACATTTTTAGCAAGTGGTGATTTTTTATGGAATGCCGGTATTTTTATATGGACCGCTAAAGATGTATTAACTGCTTTTGAACAATTTCAGCCGGAGATGTATGAATTGTTTGCGGCAGAAAAGGAAAATTTTAATACGCCTGGAGAAAAGAGTGCACTGCAGCGTATTTATCCTTTATGCGTAAGTATTTCCATTGACTATGCCATTATGGAAAAAGCCGAGAATGTATATGTTATTCCTGCCGACTTTGGATGGAGCGACCTCGGTACCTGGAACAGCGCTTACACCAATCTTGAAAAAGATAAAAAAGGCAATGCCATAACCGGCGAACATGTTATAACTTTTGATGTGGAAAACACAATGATATCATCAGAAGAAAATAAATTACTGGTATTGCAGGGCCTGGAAGATTTTATAGTGGTGGATACCAAAGACGTATTATTAGTTTGCAAAAAAGATAAAGAGCAACAGGTAAAAGAATTTTTGGCAGAAGTAAAAAAGAAAAAAGGCGACAGGTATCTATAATGAACTTTTTATGCGTAAAAAAGGCGGATGCAAGTTTTGTATCCGCCTTTTTTATTAAAAGAAATATTTAACCGCCAAGCCCTGCCGCTTTGCTTATATCTAACATTCTTTGTATAGGTTTTAAAGCAGCCAGTCTAATTTGTTCATCCATTAAAATTTCGGGCTGTTCATATTCCATGCACAGGTATAGTTTTTCAAGCGTATTCAGCTTCATGTGCGGGCAATCGTTGCAGGCACACATATTATCAGGCGGCGCCGGTATAAAAGTTTTACCGGGCGCATCTTTCTGCATCTGATGCAGGATGCCGGTTTCTGTGGCCACAATAAATTTATTGGCTGCATCTGTTGCAGCAAATTTTAAGAGCTGCGTAGTACTGCCTATATAATCCGCATACTGCAATATGGCTTCTTCGCATTCAGGGTGTGCAATAAGCTTTGCATCGGGATGCTGCGCTTTAAGCTTTAATATTTTTTGCTGGCTGAAAATTTCATGCACCATGCAGGCGCCGTTCCACAACACCATATTCCTTCCTGTTTTTTTAATAAGATAAGCGCCGAGGTTTTTATCAGGCGCAAAAATAATAGGCTGATGAGCGGGAACACTTTCAATAATCTTTTGTGCATTGCTGCTCGTGCAGATAATATCGCTCATAGCCTTTATATCGGCCGTACAATTTATATAAGAGATTACCACATGGCCGGGATGCTGCTCTTTAAAAGCTTTAAATGCAGCGGCAGGGGCGCTATCTGCAAGGGAGCATCCGGCCTTTAAATCGGGCAGCACAACTTTTTTTGACGGGTTAAGGATTTTAGCTGTCTCAGCCATAAAATGTACGCCGGCAAATACAATCATATCAGCGCTGGTTTTAGCGGCTTGCTGGGCAAGCCCCAGGCTATCACCGATATAATCGGCCACATCCTGTATATCAGGCTCCTGGTAATAATGCGCCAGCACCACGGCATTCTTCTCTTTTTTCAAACGTTCTATTTCATGGAAAAGATCGAGCGCGGGGTTAATGTCCACATCAACAAAACCTTTCAATTCTATATCCGCTTCATTAATGTTGATATCTGCCATAATATATTTATATTAATATTTTAATAAAAGAACCTATTACTATTACAAGTGTGAATATGGTTAAAACTTATTTGTTCACACTATGCAAAGTTAAACTTAGGCAGCTTATCCATAGTTATTCCACATTAATTTCACAATTAGAATATATAACCAGCCTGTATTTTGAATAGATTTTAACATGTGTTGATATAACCGGTGTGGGAATTAACCCGAAGCAATTCACAGTTTATAAATGTTAGAAGCAATTTGAAAAATTGTGTTGAGAATGCTCAAAAACCGGTTACCGCGGCAAAACCTTGTTTTTATTCTCCAAATATCCAGACCTGGAAAAAGTGAAAATGGAGGTTACCCACACAAAATCATTGAAATAAACACCAGGCTGTGTATTCAGGTTTCACGGAAAAAATGATCCGGATGGTTTGCGGGTATTATAATATATAAGGAAGCTTTGTTTTCCACAATTTGTTCAAAACTTCAATTCCCCTATTTTTGCCATCCTTTAAAAATCACTATGTCACTCATTCAACAAATCAGGGAAAGAGCAGCCTGGATACTTTTTGGTGCGATTGCAATATCTCTGCTCGCTTTTATTCTGCAGGATTATTTCTTTAATAAAGGCCATGCATCTGCAGGTTCGGGAACTACTATTGGTAAGATTAACGGCCAGTCAATTGAGCACGAAGAATTTGAACATAAAGTAGCATTTTATGAGCAAATGAATAACGGCCAGTATTCCCGCAGCATGTTAATTCCGCAGGTGTGGGATTATATGATCAATCAAACTTTGATGGACCAGGAATCCGAAAAGCTTGGTATAACTGTTACCGGAAATGAAAAGTCTGATTTGTTGTTTGGCAGCAATCCGCCGCAGTTCATGCAGCAATTTTTTACTGACCCTAAAACGGGCATGTATGATGTGAATACGGCAAAGAAACAAATAGGTGAATTAAAGAACCGTTCTGCCGATCCCAATGTTGCCAGCTTTAACGAAGCATATATTGATCCGCTGGTAATGCAAACAAAAGCACAGAAATACGAGTCGCTTATAATAGGTGCCATTTATATACCTAAATGGATGACCGAGAAAATGAATGCTGATAACAATTCGATTGCAAAAGCATCATATGTATATGTTCCGTACAGCTCAATTGCAGACAGTGCAGTTAAGGTTTCTACCGCAGACATGGAAGCTTATATTAAAAAGCATTCCTCCCAGTTTGAAAGGGATGAAGAAACACGTACTATTTCTTATGTTTCCTTCAATGCAAATCCAAGTTCGGCAGATTCATCTGCGGTTCGGCACGAGCTGGAGCAGCTTAAACCTGAGCTTGCATCCACCAATGATGAAAAATCATTTTTGAGTACAAAATCATCCGGCAATAATAATTATTACAATAGTGTAATTGGCGGTAAAGAAATAAAACAAACTATAAAAGATTCATTGTTCAGACTGGCGCCGGGCCAGGTGTATGGGCCTTATCTTGACGGCAACAGTTATGCCATTGCCAAAATGGTTGCTAAACAGCAAATACCAGATTCGGCATCTGTTCGTCACATCCTGGTAGCAACGCACCAGCAAGATCCAAACAGCGGAACGCTTATTCGCGTGAGGGATGACAGTGCGGCTTTAAAGAGACTGGATAGCGCTATCGCTTTGGTTAAATCAGGCGTTCCCTTCGATTCTGTTGTGGCTAGATATACAGATGATCCGGGCAGTAAAGCAAGCGGTGGCAGGTACGAAAATTTCCCTTCAGGCCAAATGGACGAAAACTTTAATGATTTTGCTTTTACCGGGCATGTGGGTCAAACAAAAACTATTCACACAGCTTATGGTTATCATTACGTTGAAATACTCGGCCAGAAAGGAAGTGAAACCGGTTATAAGATTGCTTATTTAACAAAACCAATTGAAACCAGCGCTGAAACAGATAATGCGGCAAGTAACGCAGCATCCCAGTTTGCAGCATCAAGCCGCACGCCGCAGGCTTTCCAGGACAATGCAAAAAAGGATAAATTGATGGTAATGCCATCACAGGAAATAAAAGAGAATGATTTTACAATTGCCGGGCCCGGCGAAAGCAGGGAGCTGGTAAGATGGGTATATGAACATAAAGCAGGCGATATTTCAGACCCGGTGAATATTGGCAATAATTATATTGTTGCCATGATTACGGGCATCAGTAAGAAGGGATTGGCTTCACCGGCTGCCGTACAGCAGGTTGTTGAGCCTATTGTGCGCAATGAAAAGAAAGCGCAGCTAATTCTTGCGCAAAAAATAAAGGGTTCTACGCTGGAAGAAATTTCAAAGAGTGCGGGCCAGGAAATTAAAACAGCAGATAGCATTAATTTCTCGGCTTTTGTAATACCCTCATTGGGCGCCGAACCAAGATTTATTGGCGCGGCATTTAATAAGCAGCTATTGAATAAAGTAAGTGCTCCGATTGCAGGGCAAATGGGTGTGTTTGCAGTGAAGGGGGAAGGTGTTTCGGGTGTTTCAAATCTGGGTCAAAGTGCGGAAATGCAGAAGCAGCAAACAGAACAAATGCTCAGGCAACAGGCTTCGCAGGCTGTAGCAGCCTTGCGTAAAGCGGCAGATATAAAAGATTATCGTTCTAAATTTTATTAAAAGAATCAAAAGATTTTTGCAAAGGCTGCCCCCACCGGCAGCCTTTGTTTTTTATCGGAATGGTGTTTCGTAAATTTGCTGTAAACAAAGAATATGGAAACAGGGACGATGATTGTAAACAGGGTTGAAGCGAGCGGGCTTGTTACACTTAACCTCGAGGAATTTTATCCTAAAGAAATTATTAAAGTGTTCGATTTAAAAGATTATTTATTTCGTGGGTTAATTATACGTGAAAAGGATTTTCGTGAAGCCTTAAAAAATACAAACTGGCAGGATTTTGAAAATATGAATGTTGCTGTTCTTTGCTCTGCAGAAGCCATTATACCTGTTTGGGCTTATATGCTTGTTGCCACTTACCTGCAGCCAGTTGCAAAGAATGTTGTCTTGGGAAATGAAGAAAAACTCATTGACAGCATTTTGCAGCAAAACATTAATGCAATTAATGGCGAAGAATATAGAGATAAAAGGGTTGTAGTAAAGGGCTGTGCAGAAACGCCGATACCAGACACCGCCTATTTAAAAATAACCACCAAATTGTTGCCTTATGTAAAAAGCATTATGTATGGCGAACCTTGCAGTACCGTTCCTGTTTATAAAAAAAGATAAGCAGCACTTGCAGCTATAAATAAGTTTTTGCATAAGTTAAACCTCAATATTTTACCTTCATAATAGTAAAATCATTCTATGGCTTGTGTTTAAGTACAGCAGCACATGAAAAAATATTTAGCAGGTTTTTTTTATTCGTTACCGGTGCAACTGTTGTTCCTGCATTTTAGGCGTTACCAGGTTTTACTATTGTTTTGGGCTATTCTTTTTGCAACTATCGGCGGGCATTTTTTAAAACCATATGGAGCAGATACTTTAATGCTTGCTCCTGAATATCTGGGCAGGGTAAGTGCCCTTAGCGCCTTTTTTGTCGGCTTATCAATAGGCACTTTCATTATGAGCTGGAACATTACAACCTTTATCCTGCACAGCCGGCATATAAAATTTCTTGCTACTACATCGCAGCCTTTTTTAAAATTCTGCATAAACAATGCTGTTATCCCATTCATTTTCCTGGTGTGTTATTTGTTTTTAACTATCGATTATCAGCTAACAGAAGAATTATCATCAAAACTTGAAATCGTATCGCTTACCGGAGGTTTTTTAGGCGGATTTATTTTAGCGCTCACTATTGCTTTTGGTTATTTTTTTCGTGCCGACCGGAAGATTTACAGGAAGATGGCCACTGATTTCACATCGGCCAATGAAAAATATGAAAGAGCTTCCCGTATGATCAAAAAATCTAAAGTTGAAAAGGGAGAAATGCGTGTTGATTTTTTTCTGAGCGCTACGCTTGGTTTGCGCAAACCGAGGAACGTTAAGCATTATAGCCAGGAGTTTATTAATTCCATTTTTAAGCGTCATCATGTGGAAGCGGTAAAGGCGGTTTTCATAGCATTTATTATATTGCTTTTAATAGGGCTGTTTGCCGAAAACCGTTACCTGCAAATACCTGCTGCGGCGAGCATCACTTTATTCTTTACCATATTAATTGCTGTGGCCGGCGCCTTATCACTTTTTATGGGAAGCTGGAGCTTCCCTGTGGTAATTGTAATTTATTTGTTGGTGAACTGGATGTTTACAAACAGGTTAATTGATCCGCGTAATAAAGCGTATGGATTAAATTATAATACCAAAGAAAAGCCTGCATACAATAAAGAAGCGCTTAATGTACTAACTGCTAAAGGTTCAATAGCAAACGACAGTGCCGCCTTTGTTTCAATATTAAATAACTGGAAGGCAAAGCAAAAGGAAAGCAGGCCTGTAATGTTTATTCTTGATGTAAGCGGCGGGGGCAACCGCAGCGCAGCTTTCACCATGAACGTATTAACAAAGCTTGATACCTTAACCAATGGCAGTTTTTTTTCTCAATGTGCATTAATCACGGGTGCTTCGGGCGGCATGATTGGCGCCGCATATTTCAGGGAGCTTTACCTGCAAAAGCAGCAGGGAAAAATTTCATCTCTTCAAACAAAACAGTACATCGACAATATTTGTAAAGACCTGCTAAACCCGGTATTTACATCTTTGGTTGCACGGGATATGATTGGTCCATTTGGTAAATTTAGTTTTGACGGAAATTCTTTTATACGCGATCGTGGTTATGCATTTGAACAAAAACTGAATGCTAATACAAGCGGCATTTTAAATAAACGTTTAAAAGATTATCAGCAGCCGGAAAGCAGCGGCATTATTCCCGCCATGATTTTTAATACAGCCATTACGAGAGATGGACGCAAAATGGTGATTGGTACACAGCAAATGAAGTTTATGATGAAGCCATCATTTCTTCAAAATAATCTTGGCGTTTATGATGTGGATGGGCTGGATTATCAATCTTTCTTTTCAAATCAAAACCCCGGCAGCATCCGCTTTCTTACAGTTTTAAGAATGAATGCAACATTTCCTTTTGTATTACCAAACGTGGAAATGCCTGCAAAGCCTGAAATAGATGTAATGGATGGCGGGCTGCGGGATAATTTCGGGCATGAAACAAGCCTGAGGTTTATAGACTTTTTTAAAGATTGGCTTAAAGCAAACACATCAAAAGTTATTTTAGTTGAAATTCGCGACAGGCCGTCAGAAGATTGGTCGCGGCCATATGAAGTGAATTCAATAATCGGGTTAATAACGAAGCCGGTTTTTGTATTGCAAAACAATTGGTTTAATGTGCAGGATTATTATGAGAAAGATCAGGTAAATTATATGCTGGATGCTTATGGACCCAATCTTTATAAAACTTCTTTTAGTTATGAGGCCCTTCCTAATACTATTTCTGCTTCGTTGAGCTTTCATCTTACGGCTGCTGAGAAAAAAGGAATTGCCAATTCGATCAATAATGAAGCGAATCAACGCACATTTTCCCTTATTGATAGCCTTAGTAAAGTTTCTATAGGTGCAGCTGAATAAATTCCATCAAGATATTTTGCCGTTCATCAAATTAGAAAGTTTTACAAAACTGGTAATGTGTTGATTATCAATATAATATGTTATAGCTGATAATTTGCTTTAAAAATTACCTTAAGAAACTTAGTATTATGTATTGCATAGTATTAAAAATATGTATAGATTTGTATCACAATTAAAAAAACTCTTGTATGGATATTCAGAATACACAAAGCCAGATGAGAAAGGGTGTACTGGAGTTTTGTATTTTATCAATTATAAAGCAGGGCGAAGTTTACCCAAGTGATATTGTTGATAAGATGAAAGGAGCAAATCTGCAGATTTTGGAAGGTACACTTTATCCTTTGCTAACCAGGCTAAAAAATGCCGGTTACTTAACTTATCGCTGGGTTGAAAGCAATTCCGGCCCGCCGCGTAAATATTTTTTAATGACTGATCAGGGGTTACAGTTTTATGCCGAACTGGAACGCACGTGGAAAGAACTTGCGGAAGCGGTGCAAACGCTAACAGTTCAAACGGATGAACTTGTTTCTCCTGAACAAACACCCAACAATAACCAATAAACTAAAGTAAAATGAAAAAGGTAATCAATATAAATTTTCAGGGCCGCGTAATTCCTATAGAGGAAACCGCCTATGAAATGCTGAAGCGGTATATCGAAAGCCTGAGGCAGTTTTTTGCAAATGAGGAAGGCCGGGATGAAATAATAAATGATATAGAAGGCCGTATTGGCGAATTATTCAGCGAGCAGCTGAAAAAAGGCCAGCCTTGTATTACAGATGCAGATGTGGATACAATAATGCACAGCATTGGCCGGCCTGAAGATTTTGAAGCCCAGGATGCAGATTTTCAGAATGGTAAAACTTCCGGCGGAGAAGAAGAGAAGACTTTTGCTTCCGAAGGAGGTTCTCAAGCTCATGGGTCCGTTCGGCCGGAAAGGTTTTACAGGGATGAAAACAATAAGCTTATTGGTGGTGTATGCGCCGGGCTTGCCAATTACTTCGGAATAGATAAACTGGTAGTGCGTATTCTGTTTATCATTTTTACACTGGGTTTTGGCTTTGGCTTTATAGTATATTTAATATTGTGGGTAGCAATTCCAAGTTCAGCATCTGAAAAAATAGGATCGTATCGTAAACGCCTTTTTCGCGACCCCGATAATAAAATAATTGGTGGAGTGTGCGGCGGGCTTGCTTCCTATTTTGGTGTAAGCGTTTGGATTCCCAGGTTATTGTTTATTGTACCTTTTTTGTCCTTTGTTACTAACTGGAATCATTGGGGCGCATTCAATTTTCCAAACTTTATTAATCTTTCATTCAGCCCGGGTGCAGTATTGGTATATATTATTCTGTGGCTGATTACTCCTGAAGCTGTAACCACTTCAGATAAACTTGAGATGAAAGGCGAAAAGGTAGATTTAAACAGCATTAAGAATACTATTCAAAAAGATATGGAAGGGTTTGGCGAACGTGCCAAGGAATTTGGAAAAGAAGTAGGCGACAGGGCTGCAAAGGTTGGGAGTGAAATAGGCAAACGTGGCAAACAAATCTCTTCCGAAGCAGGTCCAACGATTCGTAAAAGCGGCAGCACGTTAGGCAATATAATCGGTATAATTATTAAGATATTTGTTTACTTCATTCTGGCCATAGTTTTAATAAGCATTGTTGGTGCTTTATTTGGAATTGGCATAGCGGTAACCGGGTTACTTCCTTTCAAACCGTATATTATCAGTGCAGGATGGCAAAGCATCCTGGTTTGGGGCACTTATATTTTCTTTATATGGGTTCCGGTAATTGGTATCATCACCTGGATTATAAGAAAGATCTCCAAAACAAAGAGCAACAGCAACGTGATGCGGTTTGGCTTTTCGGCCATGTGGATTTTAGGCTGGATTTGCTTCATAGGCCTGCTTGCTTCTTTAAGGAATGATTTTTCTTATCATAATACACCTGCAGAAAACACCGTACAAATTGCAAACCCCGCAGTGAATAAGCTGGAAGTAAAATATGCAAAAAATTACAGGTATTATTTTAACAGCAGTTTCTTTCACTTTGAACCATTTGCTTCTTTAGATGAAGACACTGCATTTGTAAGGAATATTCACCTGCGTATTTTAAAATCAGGTAATGACAGCTTCCAGGTTAAAATGCTTAAGCTGGCTTATGGTTCTACCAAACAACTGGCACAGGGCAGGGCAGATAAAATCACCTTTAATATAACCCAACAGGATTCAACTTTATTCTTTGACCGTGGTATTCCAATTACAAAGAATGAAAAATTCCGCAATCAGTCAGTATATGTAACCGTATATGTTCCGGTTGGTAAGAAAATTATTGTAACGAATGGTGTAGGCTGGGGAAATGATGTGCATATAGAACTTGGCGGTGATGTGGATGACTGGTATTGGAGAAATGATGATGAAGGCTATAACTGGGATCATGATGTAGAATATATAATGACGGCTGATGGTTTACAGCGCACCCATCCAATAAATGATGATAACGATGGAGAGGACAATGTTGTGCCGCCTCCGCCTGTTGAAACTCCTGCTACGCCGGTAAAGCCGGATTCAACCAAATATCATTATGAACCATCAGGTGAAGCTGCAGATTCCCCGGCAAGAAAGGTGCAGGCAAGTATACGGGAAGTAAGAACGATTAAGAAGTCAGTAAATATTAGTGATATAACGTCAGCTTTTTTTGAAAGGCTTTCTTTATAAACTCGGTTAAGGTTGGGACTAAACGGAACCCTTGCTGATTTCAGCGGGGTTCTTTTTTTTTAAGAAAATGAGTTTTTTAATTTAGGGCATATAAAAACTTCATAAGGTTTTGTACTTTGGCACTCCATCAAACCTGCTATAATGGAAACGATTCCCGTAGTTGACCTCGCTGATTTTTTAAGCGGTGATGCTGAAAAAAGGCAAGCCTTCGTTGATGCACTTGGCGAAGCTTATGAAACGGTTGGGTTTGTGTCTGTGAAGAATCACGGTATTCCGGACGACCTTATCAAAAAGCTATATGATGAGGTGCAACGTTTTTTTTCACTTCCTCTTCAAAAGAAAAAGGAATATGAAATCGAAGGGTTGGCGGGCCAGCGCGGTTATACAAGTTTTGGAAAAGAGCATGCGAAAGGCAGTGAAGCGCCCGATTTGAAAGAATTTTTTCAATTTGGACAAACGATTGAAAACGGGCAGCCTGTTAGTGAAGAATATCCTGAAAATATTGATGTAAAAGAAATACCGGCATTTAAAACAACCTTATATACTGTTTACAGAAATTTTGAAAAATCTGGTAAGGCATTGTTAAGCGCTATAGCATTGTATTTGAATTTGCCTGAAAATTATTTTGATGAATATATTGAGAACGGTAATTCCATCCTGCGCTGCATTCATTATCCACCCATAACACAGGAGCCTGCATCTGCCATCCGCTCAGAACAACATGAAGACATTAATCTTATCACCTTGCTCGTGGGGGCATCTGCGGATGGTTTACAAATTCTTACAAAACAGGGAGAATGGGTTGGCGTAACATCGTTACCGGAACAGATAGTTGTAAATGTGGGTGATATGCTTCAGCGTTTAACCAACAATAAATTAAAAAGTACAACGCATCGCGTAGTGAATCCACCCAGGGAGCTATGGCATACGAGCAGGTTTTCTATGCCATTCTTTTTACATCCCCGTAGCGAAATGAGCCTTGCCTGTTTGGATGAATGTATTGATGTAAAGCACCCAAAAGCGTATGTTGATATAACTGCCGGTGAATATCTTAATGAGCGCCTGAGGGAAATTGGATTAAAATAGTAATTACTGTCAGAAAATACATTGGGTGCTTAATATAGTTATAATATGTAGTTGTTTATAAATCAATAAATTAAATGTACATCAGTTGACGATTTATCGGCATATCAGGTTTCTTAAGGCCGTGCTTTTTCACAGTATCGGAGCTTTTGGCGGCCCTCAGGGCCATTTTGGAATGATGATAAAAAATTTTGTCAACCGCCGGCATGATATAACCGAACAGGAACTGCTCGAATACAATGCTTTTTGCCAGATGTTGCCAGGCGCTTCCTCCACCCAAACGCTTACTTTAATAGGTTATAAAAGGGGCGGGATTCCCCTTGCAGCACTTACCTTATTAATATGGATAACCCCTGCTAGCATTATTATGGGTGCGTTTTCTTTTTTAGTTGAATACATGGGCAATAAGGAGGCGGTTGCAGGGACTTTTAAATTTATTCAGCCAATGTCCGTGGGCTTTATTGCCTATTCAGCCTATAAAATGGCAAAGGTGGCGGTAACAAATACCATTACCGTTGTAATTTCAATTGCAGCGGCTATCATCAGTTTCTTCCTTTTTAAAACGCCCTGGTCATTCCCGGCAATAATTATTGCTGCGGGTATAGCCACCAATTTTAGCAGTAAACGTATTCCTCAAAAAGGAACTCCGCCAAGAAAGATAAAATGGGCTAACATTCTTATTTTCCTTGCTGTTTTAGGTCTTGCGGGATACGTGAGCGAAACTGCCCGCAAAGACAACTGGCCCAATCGCGGGCCTTATAATCTTTTTGAAAACTTTTACCGTTTTGGCAGCCTTGTGTTTGGTGGTGGTGATGTATTAATACCCATGATGTATCAGCAATATGTTACCCGCCCGGCAACAGAACGCATAGAAGAAAGGAACCCGGGCGCGCTCCGGATTGATAAAGACGATTTTTTAACCGGTTCGGGAATGGTGCGGGCAATTCCCGGCCCTGTATTTTCAGTAGGAGCTTTTATGGGGGGCTCAGCTTTAAAGGAAGACGGGATAGAAATGCAATTACTTGGCTGTCTCATTGGTTCCGTTGCCCTTTTCCTTCCGAGTTTTTTATTGGTTCTATTTTTCTTTCCGGTTTGGCAAAACCTTAAAAAATATGCCGTCATTTACCGGTCGCTTGAGGGGATCAATGCCTCCGTAGTTGGGATTATGACCGGGTCAACTATTTTTTTAATGAAGGATATTTCTGTTGATATTACAGTAGGGTCGGTTGTTCCCTTTGCTAATATTATGGTTATTATCGGCACTTTTTGTTTGCTTGCTTTTACGAAGATCCGCCCGCAGTTTATCCCGCTTTTATGCCTTTTGATTGGATTGGCTGTAAGTTATTATCAATTATAAAGTTGTTCCTGCTCAATTAATTGTAAAACTTTCTCGGGAACAAGATATTTTATATTCTTACCTTCTCTTATTAGACTTCGGATCGAAGTGGCTGAGATGTCTAGCAATGGCGATTTAAGCAAGGTTATATTTGCAGCAAGGGTTGTTTCAGGAACACTATAGCCGGGGCGTTGATATATAACGACGTTTTTTTCTAAAAGATCCTTGTAGCTTTTCCATTGGTGTAGTTGTAAAAAGCTGTCTGAACCCATTATCAGGTAAAATCTGTTTTCAGGATATTGTTTTTCAAAATAGCTCAACGTATCAATTGTATAGGATGGAATGGGCAGGCTAAATTCTGCATCAGAAACCACAAACCTGGGGTCATCTTCTGTTGCCTTTTGAACAAGCATTAATCGCTTATCAGCGGCAAGCAGCCAACTGTTTTCTTTGAGCGGGTTTTGCGGCGAAACCACAAACCATATCTGGGATAATGGTAAATTATTTAAAACCGTGCTGGCAATAATTAAATGGCCGGTATGAACTGGATTGAAAGAACCGAAGAAAAGACCTACATGCATAAGCAGAAAATATCATCTTATAAAATTTCAACTGAAATGTGCTCCGCTTCATTTAAACGCAGGCTTAGGCTATAGCCTGCAACAGCAACGGAAATAGGATCACCAAAAGGTGCAAACTTCTCAATGTAAATAACTTCGCCCGGCACAAGGCCCATTTCCATAAGTTTGATCGATATGTCGCTCTTCGAAAAATCAATAATACTGGCTCTTTGCCCCAGGCGCAAATCAGATAACTTCATAGTGCAAAAATATTTACAAAGCTATTAGCAATCTGCCTATTTAACTTTACGAAATCTGAAACAAATGAATAAAATATACCTGCACAGCGCCGATAAGATAGCTAACATCAAACATAAAACCCTTGTAAAGGCCTTAATTGTTGAATTGTTTAAAGAAGAAGGAACGGCGCTTGAACAACTTAGTTATATTTTTTGTTCTGATACATATCTTTTGCAGATAAATCAGCAGTTCTTAAACCATAATACCCTGACCGATGTTATTACTTTTTCTTTTTCTGGAAAGGGCAGGCCGGTTTATGGTGAAGTGTACCTAAGCGTTGACAGAATTAAAGAGAATGCTAAAACCTTTGAAGTTGAATACCAAAACGAACTTTTACGAGTTATGATTCATGGGGCATTGCATCTTTGCGGGTATGCCGATAAAACAAAACTTCAAAAAGCGCAGATGCGTGAAAAGGAAGATTATTATTTAAAACAGTTTAATGTTTCACGTGAAGCAAATCCTTAGCATTTTTCTTTTATTGATCGTTTTTTCTTGTAAAAGTCAGAAGGCATTATTATTCCAGGAGGCTCAGCTTCCCAAACCTGAAAAGAATGACCAGGAAGTATTACAATGGAATAAAAGCCAGCCGGGGTTTGATGAATTATCTGAACCAGAAAAGGATTTTTTATACTGGGTAAACTATAGCCGTAAAAAGCCAGCCGATTTTTTTGAAAACGCTGTAATGCCCATAATAAAAATATATCCGCAGCTAAAAGGCGCAAATCTAAATTCTCTTGAAAAAGATTTAAAAGGAGGTGCTTCTATGGCATTGTTGCAGATATATCCGGCATTAATGAAAATGTCCGAAGCTCATGCCAGGGATATTACTTCGTCAAATGCCAACCCTTCTCATAATTCAACTAACGGGGAAACATTTATTGACCGGTTTAAAAAATTTGGCTTAAAAAATTGCGGCGGGGAGAATATAAGCTATGGAGGTGGAGACACGGATCCGCTTTTTATGCTTGTAATGTTATACCTGGACATAAATGTTTCTAATTTGGGGCATCGAAAGGCCTTGATGAATCCTTCTTTCGTAGGCACAGGCATCTCAATAGCCAAATATGCTAACGGTAATACATTCCTCGTAGAGGATTTTTCCTGCGCTCAATAAATCTCTATACCAAAGGCTTGTTTAAATGTTTCACGTGAAAAGCAGGCAGTCTATCTTTGCCGGATGTTTCCGGAATATGATGTTATCGTGGTAGGTGCGGGTCATGCAGGTTGTGAAGCCGCTGCTGCTGCTGCTAATTTGGGCAGTAAGGTATTGCTAATTACTATGAACATGCAGACAATAGCTCAAATGAGCTGCAATCCTGCCATGGGAGGCATTGCCAAAGGCCAGATTGTGCGGGAAATTGATGCTTTGGGCGGTTATAGCGGCATTGTCACAGATAAAAGCATGATCCAGTTTAGAATGCTTAATAAAAGCAAGGGACCGGCAATGTGGAGCCCAAGGGCGCAAAACGACAGGATGCTTTTTGCCTCCACCTGGCGCACTATGCTGGAGCAAACCGGAAATGTTGATTTTTACCAGGACACAGTTAAGGGAATTCTTGTAAAAGATAATAAAGTGAATGGTGTGGTCACGGGGTTGGGTCACCAGGTACAATCTAAGACGGTTGTAATTACCAGCGGAACATTTTTAAATGGTATCATTCATATAGGGGAGAAGAATTTTGGTGGTGGGAGGATTTCAGAAAAGAATGCCACAGGTATTACAGAACAGTTAGTGGAATTAGGGTTTGAAAGCGACAGGCTTAAAACAGGTACGCCGCCAAGAATAGATGGCCGGAGCTTGAATTATAATGTAATGGAAGTTCAGCACGGGGATGAGGAAATTACCGGTTTCTCTTTCTTGTCTGTAGATAAAATAAAAGCCTCTGAACAATTGCCCTGTCACATTACCTATACAAATACGGAAGTTCATGAAACGTTAAAGAAAGGATTTGACAGAAGCCCGATGTTTTGTGGCCGCATAGAAGGAACCGGGCCCAGATATTGCCCCAGCATAGAAGACAAGATAAACCGTTTTGCTGAACGTGACCGTCACCAAATATTTGTTGAACCGGAAGGCTTTAACACAGTTGAAATATATGTAAACGGCTTTTCAACTTCTTTGCCAGAAGACGTTCAATATGAAGCTATCCGTAAAATGCCCGGATTTGAAAACGCGAAAATGTTCAGGCCTGGTTATGCCATAGAATATGATTATTTTCCGCCAACCCAGTTAAAACATTCTCTTGAAACAAAAATTATAGACAACCTTTTCTTTGCCGGACAAATTAATGGAACTACCGGCTATGAAGAGGCTGCCTGCCAGGGATTGATAGCGGGAATAAACGCTCACCAAAGAGTTATTGAAAATGAACCGCTTATATTAAACCGCGATGAAGCTTATATTGGTGTTTTAATTGATGACCTTATCAGCAAGGGAACGGAAGAACCTTACCGCATGTTCACAAGCCGTGCGGAATTCAGAACACTTTTGCGGCAGGATAATGCCGATTTACGCCTTACTGAAAAAAGTTTCCGGTTAGGGCTAGCCAGCCAGGAAAGAATGGAATTGGTATTGGCCAAACAAAAGGGTGTTGAAGAAATCAAAGCCGTACTCCAGGCTTTTTCTTTGTCGCCCTCGGAGGCAAATATTTACCTTCAAAAAATTAATTCTGCTGAAATAGAGGAGAAGCAAAAAGCCTTAAGGCTGTTGCTGAGGCCTGATGTTACCCTTCCGGAAATGATAAAAGAAATTTCTGCATTACAGGAAAAGTTGCATGCTTTTTCGAGGGATATAATTGAGCAGGCCGAAATCCAGGTGAAATATGAGCGTTATATTGAAAAGGAACAGGAACTGGCGCAACGTATGTCAACAATGGAAAATGCTTTAATTCCTGAAAGCTTTAATTACGATAAAGTATCTGCGCTAAGCGCCGAGGCCTTGCAAAAATTTAAAAAAATCAGGCCCAGGACGCTTGGCCAGGCAAGCCGTATTTCAGGGGTAAATCCCAGCGATGTACAAATACTGATGGTTTATATGGGAAGGTGAAAACCTTTAACTTTTGATTGCGTGATTATTTTCATACTCATTGTAATATTACACTTCAACGTAATTAATTGAAACCAACGCTTTTTTTTTCTTGCCTTTTTTTACTGGTAACGATTACTGTCCATAGCCAGGTTGTTATCAGCGGCACCGTTTCAGATTATTACAGCAAAGCACCGCTTACAGCGGTAACAGTGCAAACAGCGCAGGGCAGGCTTACTATCAGCGATTCTCTCGGCCGTTATTCTATTTATGTGGGAAGAAATGATTCTGTTTGGTTTAGTTACCTGAATAAACAAACCCAAAAGTATCCGTCAGACACCATAACACACCCGCAAAATTTCGATATTGCTTTATATGTTGATGCCAAATGGCTGCCCGAAGTAAAGGTGCAAACAAGAGATTACCGGTTTGATTCTGTTACAAACAGGGAGGCTTATGCCAAAGCATTTAATTATCGCAAACCAGGTATCCGGTTTTCACAAAATTCGCCAAGCGCTCAGTCTTATGTACCCGGCAGCGTAACTGCAGCGCTGGATTTAGACGAAATCATTAATGCTTTCCGTTTCAGGCGAAATAAACAGATGCTGTCTCTCCAGCAAAGATTATTGCAGGATGAACAGGATAAATACATCGATCACCGCTACACAAAATACCTTGTAAAAAGACTAACCAAACTTGATAGCACAGAGCTGAATTCTTTTATGAATTTTTACAGACCAACTTATGAAGAGCTGCAGCTAATGAACGATCTTGAATTAGGATATTATATCGAACAGTGCTATAAAAATTACTTATTCCTGAAAAGGGGAAGGCGTACAGACTTCATAAACTAACCGTAATCGTTGATTATCAGTGTCTTATAACTTACGCATTTATCGGAACAAAGGAATAATAATAAACCTTACCAGCATAATTATAAGGCACACTATAAATAACAGCAATGAAATGCGGTTCATGCCGTGCATCATCTTAATATAAGAATTGCTGGGCGCGTTCGGGTCGCGTTTTTTTATAAAAAGATACTCCTGTATTTGCCTCCAGATACCCATGACCGCAAAGGTAGGCTTCCAAATGGTAATTCAAAAAGGCACCGGAAGTTATAACTGTAGCTGATTCAATATAAATTCAAAAATAAAATTCCAGTTGTCTATGGATTGTTTGGTGCTTTGCCCGCTGCCGTGGCCGCTGTTATAATCCATGTGTAAAATTACAGGGCTTATTTGCCCGTCGTTATTTTGAGCGGCGGCAACGAACTTCTTTGCATTCATCGGGTCAACGCGGCTGTCATTAGCGCCGGCAGTAACAAGCATCGCTGGCATGTTTACACCCTTGCGGATATTTTGATAAGGCGAATAACGCAATAACCACCTGAAATCTTTAGCGCTGTCGGCAGTGCCATATTCAGGAATCCAGTAGCGCGCAATCAAAAATTTATCATAACGCAACATATCAAGCAAAGGCACTTCGCAAACAATGGCTTTAAAAAGATCGGGCCGTTGCGTGGCTGCAGCGCCCATTAATAAACCGCCATTGCTGCCGCCGATAGCCACTATTTTATTGGTGTTTGTATAACCTTCTTTAATAAGCCATTCTGCGCAACTGTAAAAATCATCAAAGCAGTTTTGCTTTTTATCAAGCATGCCATCGCGGTGCCATTTTTCACCATATTCATCGCCGCCGCGAATGCCGGCCTGCACCACAATAACACCACGATTTATCAGCGATGCATAAAATCCAAAATAGCCCGGTTGAATGCCCGCCTGAAAACCGCCGTAGGCATTTAACAAAACCGGGTTATTGCCGTCCAGCTTTATATCTTTTCTATGCACTACAAATGCAGGCACTTTTGTACTGTCTTTGGAATAGTAGAATTTAATCTCGCCAACAATATTGCTCATATCAATGGGCAATATTCTTTGATAATATAAACGCCATTTAAAATCACTGGCCGAAGCAACAAATGTTTTAGGTGTGGATGTAAACGTGTTTAAAGTGAGATAAACAGAATCTTCTTCGCGATCGTAACCAATACCTGCAACATTACCGGTTTCAGGCAGTTCGAGCTGTTTTATTTTGTTACCATCAAAATCATATAAAGTAAGCCTGCTTTGAATATCTTTTTTATCCTGTATAATGATATTGTGTTTTGTAACAACATAACCCTGCATTACCGTTTCGCTTTCCGGAATTAATGTTCTCCAGTTTTTGTATGCGGGATTGTTTACATCGGCAACCATCAGCCGGTAATTGGGTGCATTGTCGTTGGTAAAAATGTATAATTTGTCACCAATGGCTTCAGGATAAGCATTCGATTTTTCTCCCTGGTATATCAAGGCCCCGGAATCTGTTGTCCCGGTTTTAAACATATACGCTTTGTTGCTGTAAAAATCGCCTTCGCCATAAAAACTCACATCGCTGTAACGGTTATCATAAACAAAGAAGCTATTCTTTGCATCGTTTGTTGTACCAATAAATTTTGCTTTGCTTACAGGATCTCCCACCTTCCATAAATATGTTTTTAAAGGTGTTTGATTGTTTACATCGTCCTGTGTGCGAATAGTAAAATAAGCATGTTGCTGGTCTTTTGTCCATTGATAGCCAAACGTATTTTCCAGCGCAGGATATAATATTCTTCCGGTTCTTGTATCTATAATATAAGTTGAAGATATTTCAGCACCACTTTTCTGAACGCTTACTGCAGCGCGTTCGCCATCATAACTATAAGCGATGCCCTGTGTGGATGTATTACCCGATGTATCAAGCTTAACAGGGTCCCAAATGAGAACCGGTTTATCATTTAAAATAGTATAGAGTTTATATTGCTTATCACCTTTTCTTTTTATGGTTTGAAAAACCCGCTTGCCTTCTTTATTCAAAGGGCCTTCATAATCCATATCAATATAATTGGCAATATCATTCCTTAAGCCTTCATGTATTTTTTGGGTTGAGTTTAAATACTCAATACCATAGTCATGTTGTGCCTTTGTCCATGTAATAACATTTGAATCAGCTTTGTTTTCAAGCCAGCGGTAATTATCAGTTAGCAAAACCCCATGGAGTGTATCTACTACAGGAATGGATGGTGTAGCAGGTGGATGAAATTTAGGCTGCGCATTTGCATAAAAGCCAAAGACAAGGAGTATAAAAAATATATTTTTCATAAACAGTAACTTGATTAGTGTGAAAATTAAAAATTATTCGTGAAGCTGAAAGGTTTAATTTGAATCGTTCATTCAATTTTTTATTTTCTGTGCTGGGCAAATTGAGAAATCTTTCTGTGTATAAATGGTAACAATAAAGGAAACATGGATATTAAAACCGGCTGTATTAAACCGTATCAATTCATGGTATAGTTATGGCTTTAATATCAGTATTGTTAATCAAAAATCTCTTTTTATGGACAAACTTGAAATTAAAGGAAAGTGGAATGAATGGAAGGGAAAATTAAAACAGGCTTATGGCGACCTTAACGATGATGATTTGAAACATGAAGAGGGCAAAGATGATGAATTATGGGGCCGTATTCAGCAGAAAACAGGTAAAACCCGCGACGAGCTGGTTAAATGGCTAAAAGGTGAAGACAGTTAGGGATTAATACTCCATCAATAAAAGCGGCTTGCAAATTTGCAAGCCGCTTTTATTTAATCGTTTTTTAAAAGGTTATTTGTTTTCAAACTGTTTATAATAGTTGCTTTTAAAATTGGCAATTTCCTGGTCGCGTTCATGTTTCAGTTCACGTACTTTTTGCCTCCTCTCCTTGCCGGATAAATCATTATCTGATCTTACAGATTCAATGCGGTCTTTATAATCATTTTCAATATCCTGTATTTGTCTTTCCATCTTTGTAAGATGGTTATTGTAAACAGGACGATTATACCAGTTGAACCCTAAGCCACCATAAAAATATGGATTCCAATAAGGGTTATAATAAGTTCTTGGATAATAAACAATCCTCGGATGAGGTGCAACCTGGACAGGCCTGGGTTTTACAACTACTTTTTGAGCAGATACAGTACCTGCTGCAAACAGGAATGACAGAATTATAATTGTTATCTTTTTCATATTAATTGTTTTTACTTTTTTACATAAACTGAGATGCAGAATATTCTTAAAGGATTAAGCGGGTTAATGTTTATAACATCACGATAACAGCGGGTTAGTTCAGGAGTTTTCATCGTTTAATGCTAGGTGGCTGGGTTCATTTAACTGTTAGCAATTAACTTTTTCAGCAGAAAGAGATAGTTCTCTGTACTGGCTTTCACGGCTTACCATTTGCCTGCAATAATCACTGTTTACCAAAATATTCACCGGGTTTTAAAATATAATTTGGTTTATATTATAAACTACTCTACGTTTGTAAAATAAATTGAAACGCGGCTTAATGAAAAACTTTCTTATTGTATGTTTCTTGTTTTTGGGAATAAGCGCAATGGCGCAAACCAAAATTTCCGGTCATTTAGAAGATAACAGGGGAAAACCGGTTATTGCTGCAAGCATTACGGTAAAAGATTCTTACGATGGCACCACATCCGATTCGTCGGGCAACTTCAGTTTTACAACAACTGAAACCGGCGCACATACTATAACCGTTACAAGCAATGATTTTGAAGATTATGAAGTACCTGTAAATCTGAACGGCCAGCCTTTAACAATGAATGTTTCATTAAAGCCAAAATTTAATGAATTAAAAGCCGTAACAGTAACCGCAGGTTCTTTTGAAGCGGGCGATAACAAGCGTGCAGCAACGGTGCTTAACTCCATTGATATTGCTACAACAGCAGGTGCTAATGCAGATATTACGGCGGCATTAAAAACATTGCCCGGCGCACAGCAGGTTGGAAACCAGCAAGGCTTGTTTGTGCGCGGCGGCACCGGTGAAGAAACACAGCAGTTTATTGATGGAACTTTAGTTAACAATCCCTACTATACAAGTGTTCCTGATATTGCAACACGCGGCCGCTTCTCTCCTTTTCTGTTTAAAGGAACTGTATTTTCAACAGGCGGCTATTCAGCTTTGTATGGCCAGGCTTTATCCTCGGCCGTTATTCTTGAATCAATTGATTTTCCTGATAGTACAGCAGGCAACGCTATCGTTTCGCCTATAGTTGTTGGCGGCGGTATTCAGAAGCTTTCAAAAAAGAAAAACTTTTCATGGGGTGTTGACTATAACTATGTTAATCCATATGTGTATTTTAAAATCGTAAAACAAACCCCTGATTATTTCAAGATGCCTGAATTTCATTCCGGTGATGCTAACTTTCGTATAAAAACAAACGGCGGCATTATCAAGTATTACACAACGTTTAATTATAATCATCTTGGCTTGCGCAGGCCCGATATTGACAGCAGTATTTATAAAGATGCCTATAATATAATTAATCATAACTGGTATAATAATCTTAGCTGGAGGCAAACACTGGGTAACGGCTGGAAAATGAACCTCGGTATGTCTTACAGCACTAACCGTGATGATATAAGCCAGCAGGTACAGGATTCTTCCAACAACGATAAAACATTTAATCACCAGCCCTGGATAAGCAAAAACTTTCATTTAAAAAGCAGGCAGGATTTATTTCAGGTAAAAGAAGTGTTTGAAAAAAGATTGGGCGGTTTAAGCGCTATACGTTTTGGTGGTGAATATTGGTATGGCTACAGTCCTAATCAATACATCAACATCGATAGCAATTACAGCAATACTTTAAAAGATAATTATGCAGCGGCTTTTGCTGAAACGGATATTTATCTTACAAATGATCTTGCTTTAAAAATAGGCGGCCGTTATGAATATTCGTCTATAATAAAACAGGCCAATATCGCGCCGCGTATTTCAATGGCCTATAAAACAGGTGAGGGCGGGCAGGTTTCAATGGCCTATGGAATCTTCTATCAAAAGCCTTTGAATAACGAACTTTTTTACAGCGCCAATCTTGGTTACACGAGGGCAACACATTATATAGTTAACTATCAAAAAACAGCCAATAACCGCATATTCCGTGTAGAAGCATTTTATAAAAAATACCATGATCTTGTAAAAAGTTTTCCCACTTATAACAACAGCGGCGCTGGTTTTGCAAAAGGCGCTGAATTATTTCTCCGGGATAAAACAACATTTAAAAACGTTGATTACTGGATTAGTTATTCTTATCTTGATACAAAAAGGGATTATGCAAATTATCCTGAAATGCTTGAGCCAACATTTGCAGCGCATCACACAGCATCACTCGTGGTAAAAAGATTTGTTACAGAATGGAAAGCGGGTTTTAATGCCACTTACACATTTGCAACAGGCAGGCCTTATTATAATTTTCTGTACAATGGCACCGAGAATAAATACATTATAAACGATCATGGGCGAACACCCAACTATAACAGCATGGGTATTAGTGCTGAATATTTGCCAACGCTTGGAAAGCAAAATGCAAAAACATTCATTGTGTTATTTGTAAGCGCAACTAACGTGCTTGGCCAGAAGCAGGTTTATGGATACAATTATTCATTTAATGGTTTAAATAAGCAGGCGGTGTTACCACCGGCAAACCGCAGTTATTTTATCGGTTGTTTTTTAAGCTGGGGCATAGATCGCAGCCAGGATGCTATTGATAATAATTTATAAGATAAAACATTGAAACACCCCTTATAAATGTTTTTTATGCAGGGAGTGATTACCAGGCGTTCCATCTGACCAGGTAAAAAAAGTAAATAGAAACAGATGAAAGCAGCAATCCATATACACATACCGGTTTTGCGCCCTGCAGGCGTGAAGCCGGTTATTATGAAGCCATCTGCATTGCAGCTATTAGACTTCCCTGACTGCGCCACGCAGTCAGGCAGGCTTGTGTCATCCCCTTCATCTGCAGGTATGTCATTCATCAAAACTCATCCGTCAAAATGAAACCATTAATAGTGCTCATTGGTGTTTTTGTATTGTGCCTTGGCATAACCGCTTTAATCGGCAGTGCTGAAATTAATTTAAGCGGAAGAATTGCTATGTCGGCAATGCTTTCGTTTACAGCAATGGGACATTTTAAATTTCCCGGTGGCATGGCTATGATGATTCCACCGCTATTTCCTGCAAGGAAACAAATTGTATTAATAACAGGTGTGATAGAAGTGCTTGCTGCTGTTGGTTTACTTGTTGCACCCACTATAAAAATTACAGGCATTATATTAATTATATTTTTTCTGTTGATTTTGCCTGCAAATATTTATGCCGCTGCCAAAAAAGTAAATCTTGAAAAATCAGATCACTCAGGTAATGGTATAAATTATTTATGGTTTAGAATTCCCGAACAGGTTTTCTTTATGGTATGGGTTTACTATTTCGCTATAAAATAAAAACTAAAAACATTTATATGAATAACGATGAACGCGATGAAGCGCTATGGAAAATAGCTAAAAGAAGAGCCATGTTTAAACGCAGCTTTTCTGTTTATGTTATGGTGAATGCATTTTTAATTGCCGTATGGTACTTTTCTTCCGGGCCTGGTTCTTATTTCTGGCCTATATGGCCAATGATTGGCTGGGGCTTCGGCATACTCATGCAATACCTTGCTGCTTACCAGGGCAACAATATTTTTAGTGAAGAACAGGAATATGAACGGTTGAAAAATGAACAAAAAAATAAATTATAAAAATCAATAAACATGAAACAATTATTATTAGCTGCAGCTATTATATGCACAGTTGCAGCACAGGCGCAGGGTGATAAATACAATACTGCCATGCAGCAGCAGCTTCAAAAATTTGATTCTGCAAAAACAGTTGCGGATTATGAAAATATTGCCGCGGCATTTCAACGCATTGGCGATGCAGAAAAAACACAATGGCTTCCATATTACTGGCAGGGCATTGCATTGGCGCGTATAGGCTGGATGTATTTTCCCGATGAAAAAGGTGTAGCCGCTGTAAAGGTTTCTGATCTTGGCGGCACGGTTGATGCGCTTGCTGCGCGTATCAATGCTGTTGCTGATAAAGCCGATGCTGTTGCAAAAGACAATGAAGCCAAATCAGAAATATTAACTGTGCGCAACATGGCGGCAACACAGCAAATGATCGTTGATCCGCAAAGCCGTTACATGTCGTATGGAGCGCAGGCTGCGGATGACCTGCAAAAAGCAATGCAGCTAAATCCTGATAATCCCCGCGCTGCTTATTTGCAGGCTATGAGTGTATATGGCACGCCGGAACAATTTGGTGGCGGCAAAGACGCAGCAAAACCATTGGTGCAAAAAGCAGTTGAATTGGCCAAAGCAGAACAGGTAAAACCTTTGTACCCGCACTGGAGCCTGGAGCAGAGTGAAAAAGTTTTAGCAACATATCAATAGTGCATAGGTTGATTGAGTTGATAGGTTAACTTGCATCAACCCGGTCAGCTTGTCAGCCTTTCAACTTCTTAACTTTCCAAAATGATTGAAAATTCTGAAAACGATTTCTCTCCACAGCAAAGCCTTCAGCTTATTGAAAGCATGATAAACCGTGCAAAAGATAAATATGCGGAAGATGGTTCTATGTATCTTGCCTGGGGCTGGCTGGTGTTTGGCTGCAGCATTTTGCAGTTTATTTTATTGCACGTATTCCGGTATGCGCAACATTATATCGTGTGGCTGGCAACCATACCGCTTTTTATTTACCAGGCATACTATGTACGTAAAAAACATCAGCAACAAAAAGTGGTAACTTATACCGATGTGGTTATTGGTTATGTATGGATAACTTTTGCAATTGTAATTTTTCTATTGTGTTTTCTTATAGGCATGCTTACAACGGGTGAATATTATACGCACATCGTTCACATACTGCTTGCTGTGTATGGAATGCCGATATTTTTAACTGGTGCCATCATTAAGTTTAAACCACTGGTATACGGCGGCATTGCCTGCTGGGTTTTATGCATCCTGTCAACCTTTATTACAAGTTACGACTACCAGTTTTTATGCATACCCGCTGCCATGTTGTTTGCCTGGATAATTCCGGGCTATACGTTAAGGGCAAAGTATAAATCACAATAAAATCTTTTTATGAAAGAAAAGCAGTTAACAGGCGAAGAAAGCTTTAGGCTTATTAACAGGATGATACTTGAAGCCAAGGGGTATTTTTATGAAAGCGGCCTCGGCGGCATTATATATGGTATAAGTATTTTTATCTGTTGCATGCTCGCCTGGCTTTTTGAAAACAAAACGATGTCATTTCCCTTTCATCCTTTATTTCTTTTAACGCCTGTGTTTTTTATACAGGCCTGGGTTCAATACAAAGAAGAAAAAAAGAAAAAGGCAAAAACATTTACGGATGAAGCAATCGACTATGTATGGACGGGTTATTTTCTTTCAGTATTTGCAGCGCTTTGCGGCAATTTCGTAAATGCCGGGTACATTATAATTACCATTGTTTTATTGCTAACTGCATTTGCCTCATTAATTACAGGTATGATTACAAAATTTCGTTACCACATTATTGCCGGACTTGTTTGCATGTTAATTGCGATTGCTTCTTTCTTTGTTCAAAATGCAAATGTTTATTTGCTAATGGCAATTATGGCACTCATGGTTTGGCTGGTACCGGGTTTAATATTAAGAGCGCGTTTCAGAAAGTTATATCATAATTGAAAGATAATTAAGAAGAATATTATTGGTTGAAGATAAAAGCAGGGCAGCATAATGTTTAAAGATTTAGACCCGATATTACATTCACAGTTAAGGCTTGCAGTAATGAGTTTGTTGATAAGTGTAAAACAGGCTGAGTTTACTTTTTTAAAAGAAAAAACAAATTCTACTGCAGGTAATTTAAGTGTGCAGATCCAAAAATTAAAAGAGGCCGGCTATATTGAAGTAGTAAAAGAGTTTAAAGATAATTATCCAAATACAACCTGTAAAGTAACTTCAAAAGGCATCAGAGCTTTTGAGGAATATGTAAAATCGCTGCAACAATACCTGCAGATAAAAAAATAAATTTTATGAAAAAAGGCACGTAAATTGAACCGGTATAATAAAATTTAAATGACACAGCCAAAAGAAAAGATCAGCAATAATGTTCAGACTAATTTTAATCATTCCAAGGAAGTTGCATACTGGTCGAAAAAGTTTAATATAAGCCCTGCAGCCTTTCAAAAAGCATTTGAACAATCAGGATTCTCTATTTCAAAGACATTGCAGTTATTACAGGAGCAGGCCAATTAATCTTATTGTTAAGAATTATAAATAAACGCTTTTATTAGAAAATACTTCGCTTTTTAAACGTATCTTTGCGCCGATTTTTGAGTTTATAGTTTTAGTAATTGAACACGATTTTCTGCTACAGAATTTTCTGCTAATAGTTATCCCGATTCTTTACGATATTATTTTCTCAGTCTTTAGTTAATTTAAATTTATAACACAAGCATGAACATTTATGTTTCAAACTTAAGTTTCAACGTACAGGATGAAGACTTAAGAGAGTATTTTGAAGAATACGGTGAAGTTTCTTCAGCAAAAATTATTACTGACAAATTCACAAACCGCAGCCGTGGTTTTGGTTTTGTTGAAATGCCGGATGATGCTGCAGCAGAAAAAGCAATTGCAGAATTACATGGCGCATCTGTTGATGGCAGGACCATCAGCGTAACTGTTGCAAAGCCCCGTGAAGAAAGGCCAAGAAGCAATAACAACAATAACAGAAGGTCCTTCAGTAATAGCAACAGCAGGTGGTAAGCTTTATAACCGCATTAGAAAAAGAGTTCACAAACAGTGAGCTCTTTTTTGTTTTATAAGGCCGCTGTAAATTATTATGAAAAAAACAGAATACGTACTTTAGTAAAAACGTACGATATATGAAATATATAGCTGTGTTGCTTTCTGCCTGCATCTCTGTCGCATTAATATCTTTTAAAAATAACCGTAGTGTGAGTATGAATATTGAAAATGATCTCCCGGCATCCAATCCATTCAGCCAGGCCAGTACTTTACCTTTCCAGGCGCCTCCGTTTAATAAAATAAAAAATGAAGACTATGAACCGGCTCTGCGGGAAGGTATTAAGCAACAATTAAATGAAATCAAAACAATAGCTGATAATGCGGCAGCGCCCACATTTGAAAACACACTTGTTGCGCTTGAAAAGAGCGGCGCTTTATTAAGGCGTGTAAACAATGCATTTAATGCCGTTACAGGCGCCAACACAAACGATACTTTACAGCAACTGCAGGAAACCATTGCCCCGGAACTCTCAGCCGTGCATGATGAAATGTATTTGAATGATCACTTGTTTAAGCGCGTTGAAACAATTTATAACAACCGCACTAATCTTAAGCTTGATAAAGAATCTAACCGGCTTATTGAATATTATTACCAGCAGTTTGTATTAGCCGGGGCTAAGCTTTCCGCGGCAGATAAAGAACAGATGAAAAAATTGAATGCAGAGGAAGCAACGCTTACAGCAAAGTTTATTAACCAGTTGGTTAACGCTGCCAAAGCAGGCGCTTTGCATGTGGAAGATGCTGCCGCATTAACAGGCTTATCGCAACCAGATAAAGAGGCTTTTGCGCAGGATGCCGCTGCAAAGAATAGAAATGGCTGGCTTATTCCTTTACAAAATACAACACAGCAACCGGTGCTGCAATCTTTAAGTAACCGCAATACAAGGGAACAGTTATTCAACGCTTCCTGGATGCGGGCAGAACGCAGTGATTCTAATGATACACGGGCAGGCATTATACGCATTGCTGCCATTCGTGCACAAAAAGCAAAGCTGATGGGTTTTGAAAATTATGCTGCCTGGAAATTGCAGGATCAAATGGCGCAAACGCCACAGGCTGTAAATAAATTTTTGAATGCATTGGTACCCGCTGTTACCGGCAAGGCAAAACAGGAAGCGGCCGATATACAGGCATTGATTGATGCACAGAATGGCGGCTTCCAGTTGCAGCCTTACGATTGGGAAGCTTTATGCGGAGCAGGTGCGCAAGGCAAAATACGATCTGGATGAAAGTGAAATAAAACCCTATTTTGAATTAAACACCGTGTTGGAAAAAGGTGTTTTTTATGCGGCTAATCAATTATACGGGTTAACGTTTAAAGAGCGCCACGATATTCCCGTTTACCAGCCTGATGTACGCGTGTTTGAAGTGTTTGATAAAGATGGCACATCACTGGCACTGTTTTATTGCGATTATTTTAAACGTGATAATAAATCAGGCGGCGCCTGGATGAGCAACCTTGTTGATCAGTCTTTCTTATTAAAAACAAGACCGGTTATTTATAATGTTTGCAATTTCACAAAGCCAGCACCGGGTCAGCCGGCACTCATAAGTTTTGACGACGTTACAACCATGTTTCATGAGTTTGGCCATGCATTGCATGGCATGTTTGCGCATCAAAATTACCCATCGCTTTCCGGCACTAACGTTGCCCGTGATTATGTTGAATTTCCTTCACAGTTTAATGAGCACTGGGCATTGGATGCGAAAGTGCTGAATAATTATGCACTGCATTATAAATCCGGTCAGCCAATCCCACAGCAATTGGTTGATAAAATAAAAATGGCTTCATCCTTTAACCAGGGTTACGCTTTAACAGAAGCCATAGCAGCCGCGGCATTGGATATGCAATGGCATACTTTACCTGCAGGCACAGCCATAACTAATGCCGATGCTTTTGAAAAAAATGCCCTGCATGTTACAGGCCTTGACTTGCCGCAGGTGCCACCGCGTTATCGTTCCAGTTATTTCCTGCATATATGGGGCAACGGCTATGCCGCAGGTTATTATGCCTATCAATGGACGAAGATGCTGGAAGAAGATGCCTATTCATGGTTTACAGAAAATGGCGGTTTAACAAGGGCTAACGGCCAGCGTTTCCGCGACATGATTTTATCCCGCGGCAATACAGAAGATTATAATAAAATGTTTAAAGATTTTCGCGGCCATGAACCCGATATAAAAGCTATGGAAAAAGCGTTAGGCCTGCCGGTTAATTAATTTTGCCGGCTTTTAAATAGCTTTCAAATACTTATTATACCTTAGTTATATTGAAAAATTAAATTGAATTATTATGGAAACAACAATTGGAATAGCATCAGATAATCTTACATCAGTATCACATGCTTTAAACTCCATTCTGGCTGATGAATTTATTTTATATACAAAAACACGGGGCGCTCACTGGAATGTTGAAGGCATCAATTTTCACAGTATGCACCTGTACTTCGAAAGCCAGTATCAGGCTTTACAGGATATGATTGATGAAATTGCAGAACGCATTCGTGTGCTTGGCCATTATGCAGTAGCAACTTTGCGGGAATATATTGAGCTCACGCATTTAACAGAAGAAACCGTTCAGCCCAACAGCTCTGAAGGGTTTATAAAATCGCTATTGAATGATCATGATACAATTATTATTCATTTGCGTGAAAACATCAATCATTTCAATGATAAATTACACGATGCCGGCACGGCAGATTTTATTACCGGGTTAATGGAAAAGCATGAGAAAATGGCCTGGATGCTGCGCGCCCATTTAAAATAATCTCTTTTCGTACGCTATAAAAATAATGAAACCTTAAATATTCTAACGATGGCATCAGTTATGCGCCTGCATTTAAAGTACCGGCTTTGGATTGCTGAAATGAATTCAGACATTAATGTACTGAGGATATTTAATGATTATATGCTTTGGCTTAAAACACATAATCACAGTAAAGATGTTGAAGAACGCATAAAGCTTCATGAAAAAAACTTTTCAGAACTGCGAAAAGAATTAGATGAACTGAGACATGAAATGCATATAACAAAAATGAAGCTGGCGGCCTTGTCAAAAGATGAAAGTTTAGATATGGAAGCCGTCAGGCAGGATATAAATCACGTGGCAAACAGAGAGCGTTACGAGGCATTCAGGGAAAAATTTACAGCTATGAAAAAAGAGTTCAAAAAATTAGAACCTGCTGTATAAATTAAGCGTCAGGTTTTAAAAAGTAAAGGAGCTATGATTACAGTCATGGCTCCTTTTATATATCCCCGAAAATATTTAAAATGAAAAGCCTTCAATTATTGAAGGCTTGTGCCCGGGACTGGATTCGAACCAGCACACCTCGCGGCGCCGCCACCTGAAGACGGTGCGTCTACCAATTTCGCCACCCGGGCAATAAAAAAGAACGGAGCGCAAATATAGCAGCATTTATATAACCATCAAACTGCAGCCGCGAATATCGCTGCCGTCCAGCCGGCCGGCCACAGAAAAACTGCCATCTTCAAACACCTCCCCCACATCATCGGTAGCAATAAAAGCACAACTGTTTACATTGGCAAGGTCAATAATATTTAAAGCGCCTTTGCCTTTTGTTTTTACCAGCAGCGGGTCATCTTCATCCCTAACCAGTACTTTCATCCACGGCGGGCAATTAAAAATACCATCGGCTTTGGCATAAGCCTGCGAAAGCAGTTCACTCATACCATATTCTGAATGTATTTGCGGCACACCGAATTGTTGTTTTAAAATATTATGTACCTCATTGCGTGTAATTTCTTTCCGCCTGCCTTTCATGCCGCCCGTTTCCATAATGATGGTGGATGAAAGTTGGGTTGGATATTGCTCCGCAAAATCTAGCAAAGCATAAGTAACACCTATTAATAATGTTTTTTGCTGATGCTGCTCGAGCCGCAATAAAACCTGGTATAGTTTTTCAACTTCATCTAAATAAAAGCCACTTTCAGCATGGCCGCTTCGCTTTATTAATTCATCCACCATATTTATAAGTGATGAATGCTGCTGCTGAAGATAAGATGGCAGCAAACCTATAATGCACCAATCTTTAATATCGCTGTAAAACAATTCAAAAGCCCTGGTAAAACTTTCCGTATAAATAGCTGCATCTTTTATATAATGCCGGCTTTTATTGGTTTGCGTGGTGCCGCTGCTTTCAAAAAAAAGCTCATATTCATTATTACCACTTAATATTTGATGGGTTTTAAAAAAAGATATGGGTAAAAAAGGAATATCCTGAATTGATAGAATGCCGTTTTTATCGAGGCCCAAACAATCGCACCAGCTTTTATAAACAGCATTTTGTTCATACTGGTAATGAAATACTTCAACCGCCAATCCGGTGAAGTTTTTTTTAACCTGAAAAATTTTGTTAACAAATGAAGCGCTCACAATGAAGTCTTAATTGCTGATGTTTAAATGTTGTTTCCTTTTGTATAAATTTGATATTAATTGCAAAGAAATGAAGAAATTATCAGCCGCTGTTTTATTGGCGCTCGCATTTGTAACTTGCTCTAAGGATACGTACAATACAAAACCCACATTAAAATTTGAAGGCGTAAATGCAACCGTATTTCCGCAGCCATCGGTGGTTGAGTTTAGATTAACGTGCACCGATAAAGAAGGAGATGTTGTGGATACAATTTGGGTGCAGCGCATTTCAAAAGTGGCTAATTGTGCTTCCCTTTCGCGTGTTGACAGCTTTTTAATCCCCAATTTCGATCCGCCGAAAAATGTAAAAGCTGATTTTGTTTTCACTTATAATTATGGAAACGTTAACCCGCCTAACCTTGCCGCCTGTTCACTCGCAGATGATACAAGCTATTTCCGTTTCTGGATGAGTGATAAAGCCAATCATACCAGCGATACGGTGCAATCGCCCGACCTGGTTTTCTTAAAACAATAATCATCTTATTTTCCTGTAAGCAATGGCCTGTATAAAACGTTTGTAATAGAACTGCTGGGTTATCATTACATATTTTTCTTCGAAATAGCGTTTTAGGTCAACGAGGTTTTTGGTTTCAATATTGGTGGTAAGTTTAAAGAAAGTGTACATAGTTTTTAAAAGCAGTTGCTGCCAGGCTTTTTTGTTTTGTTTATCGTTTACAAAATCGGCATACAGCCAAAACCCTCTTTTTTTCAGGTAAGTATCAAGCTTGGGAAAAATGTATTTTATTTTTTTTTCGATGAAATTATCAAAAACAAATGGCGTTAATATAATATCAAACTGCCGTTGCGTGGTATAAGTTTCTATAGGGCTGTTTATAAATTCAACGGTTATATTTTCATACTTTCTTTTTTTGGAAAGTTCAATCATTTTAGCAGATTTCTCCACGTATACAACCGATACATTTTGTTTGTTGAGTTTTGAAATTTCTTCCAAAATCCAGCCTGTGCCGCCGCCCACCAGTAATATGCGGTTGTTATCCTGCACAAATTCAAGCAGGTAAGCCTGCGCTTTTATTATGGAACGTTGAAACACGATGCGGCTCAGCCTGTCGTAATAATTTGCAATGCCGTTGTAATCGTTTCGCATATTAAAAATCAATAAAATTCATTCCAATAATTCCACATACAGCCTTAAAAAAAATAATACCGTCAATTATTACAAGATAGTATAAAATTTTATGCGGCCACTGCATGCTCCAGGCAATCATAAATAATAAAATAAATGGAAATAGGTTAATTAAGATGGCCGGAAAACCAAAATGATGGCTTATGAAAAAAGCAACGAGGGAAAGCAGCCCGATTACAATTAAAGGCAATAGAATATAAAATATGGTTTTCCTTAATCCAAAGCGCACTACAAATGTTTTTAATTGGTGGTTTGAATCATCTGCATAATCTTTTATATCGAATATGATGGCATTTACAGTGCAAAACATAAAGTTTTTTACAAACAGCCATACTAAAAAAAGCGATTCTACTTTATGTGGGCCACTTTCAACCTGCACTGCAATGAACGATAAAATATTGGCAACACATGCCCAAACAAATCCAATTACAAAAGCCTTAAGCCAGCCTGTATTGCGCAGGTTGATTTTAAAAGCTGAACCTGGCAATAATTCATAATATAAAATGCCGGCAACCGCCACAATGCCGGCTAATAACCAATATATAGACGGCAATGATTTAATGGCTGTAAAATTTTTATATAAAAAATAAATGCTTAAAGCCACAGCCATAACGAATAAGAAAAACTGGCTGCACACAACAAATGTGTGGTTATGGTTGTACCAGGC
>JAEWBD010000417.1 GCA_023391315.1 Bacteroidota bacterium
GGCTGCAACATGGAGCGCTCAAACAGGCATGCTTACGCTCCGGTACGATCCATCTAAAACCAGTATCCAAAAAGTACAGCAACGGATCCTGGATGTGGGCCATGATTTGGAAGACAAAAAAGCAGATGATGCCGTATATAATGCTTTGCCAAAATGTTGCCGTTACAGGCATGATAATATGCAGGCATTACATCATGGTGATACTTCCGCTTCCATACAAAACAATATTACCCCGCCAACTATAAAAGGGGTTGTGATGGAAGAAGATAATAAGGGCGTTTTTAAGCCGCTGGCAGGAGCGTCTGTTACATGGCTAAACACAGGAAGTGGAACAACTACAGATGAAAATGGCATATTCAGCTTGCTGCAAACTGGAGAAAGATTGGTGGTGAGCTATACAGGTTACGAGGCTGATACTATTACTGTTATCCCAACGGGCGAATTGAAAATTATCTTAGCCAATGACCGGCAGTTAAAAGAAGTGAAAGTAACCACTTCAGGTGCATCTAATTTTATTCGTGATAATGATGTGGTGCGTACCAATGTAATTACACAGAAAGAATTATTTAAAGCTGCCTGCTGCAACCTGAGTGAAAGCTTTGAAACTAATCCTGCTGTTGATGTTGCCTACAGCGATGCCGTTACGGGTTCCAAGCAAATCCAGTTGCTGGGCCTGGCGGGTATTTACACACAACTTACGGTAGAGAACCTTCCTGGTCCTCGTGGCCTGGCGATAGCGCAGGGCTTAAATTATATTCCCGGTACGTGGATAGAAAGCCTGCAGTTAAGCAAAGGCATGGGTTCTGTTGCGAATGGTTTTGAAAGCATTGCCGGGCAGATTAATGTGGAATTGAAGAAGCCGACTTCAGCTGAAAAGCTTTTCGCTAATGCCTACGTAAATAGTTTTGGCAAAACAGACCTGAACCTAAACCTTTCGCATAAAATAAATGATAAATGGTCAACCGCTTTGTTGTTGCATGATGATTTCCTGGATAAAAGTATTGATATGAATGATGATGGCTTTCGCGACCTGCCCGCCGGCAATTTATTCACCATTGAAAACAGGTGGAGTTTCGATAACGCAAAAGGCATCACATCTCAATTCGGTATTAAATATTTGAATGATGACAAAACGGGCGGCCAGGTAAATTATAATGCATCAACCGATAAATTTACAACCAATAATTACGGGCTTGGCATTAATACTAAACGCATCGAAGGTTTTGGTAAACTCGGTTATGTGTTTCCGCAGAAAAAATATAAAAGCATGGGGATGCAGCTATCTGCATTTGACCATCAGCAAAATTCATATTTTGGCTTTACAACATACAATGCGCACCAGCAGAATTTTTACGCAAACCTCATTTATCAATCCATCATCAATACAACCATCCATAAGTTCAGAACAGGCTTAAGTTTTTTGTATGATAAATATGACGAAACCCTTGACAGCGCTGCTTATAAGCGTACCGAAGTTGTGCCCGGTGCTTTTATTGAATATACCTGGTCGCCCGTAACCAATTTTGATGTAGTGGCAGGCTTACGCGAAGATCATAACAGTTTATACGGATGGTTTACCACGCCGCATTTAAATATTCGTTATGCGCCTTTTAAATCAACAACCATAAGAATTAGCGCCGGGCGGGGGCAGAGAACAGCCAACATTTTTGCAGAAAATAATGGTGTTTTGGCCAGTGCCAGAACCGTAGCAATCATTTCTTCATACACTAAAGGCGCCTATGGTTTAAAGCCCGAAATATCCTGGAATAAAGGCATTAGCATTGATCAGAAGTTCCGTTTATTTAACCGCAGCGCCACTGCCGCTGTTGATTTTTACCGCAATGACTTTAGCAACCAGGTTATTGTTGACCTGGAAAATGCACGTGTAATAAAATTTTATAACCTGCAGGGTAAATCTTATTCAAACAGTTTCCAGGCAGAAGTATCATTTATGCCTTTACGAAGATTGGATGTACGGTTAGCCTACCGGCTGTTTGATGTAAAAACTACATTCGATAGCGTGTTGTTGCAAAAGCCATTTACAGCAAAAAACAGGGCCTTTGCAAACTTTGAATATGGCATCAGCGGATGGAGATTTGACTACACCCTCAGCTACAATAGCCGGAAGCGGTTGCCTTCAACACAGGCAAATCCTGAGCAATATCAAAGGCCGGATTACGCACCTGCGTACGTAATAATGAATGCGCAGGTAACGAAAAGTTTTGGAAAAGAAAAGATTGTTGATGTATATCTCGGTGCAGAAAATCTCACCAATTTTTATCAGAAGAATGCCATTATTGCGGCAGATGAACCATTCAGTAAATATTTTGATGCTTCAATGGTTTGGGGGCCATTAACCGGCAGAATGTTTTATGGTGGCTTAAGATTCAGGATAAAATAACGGGCGATGAAACCGGAATATCCGACATGGGCGTGAACGTTAATCAGCACTTGGAAAAGATAGTAAAACAAGCGCAGGTATTGATAAGCAGGAACTAAGGTAATAAGCTTCCTTTATTAAACTTGAAAATATAATGCCTCTTATCTTAATTTATAATCCCCAATGCCTGTTTGGTTTTTCTCCCATTTCAAGCATCAATTGTCCGCCTTTTAATAATTCTTTTGCCGGGAATTTAAACGACTGAAGGAGCCTGCCATTTAAAAAGGCTTTTTGCACATACTTATTTTTCCACGAGGCATTTTTTGCTTCAATCACAAATTGCCCGCCACGCCCGTATAAATGCCGGAGGTCAATAACGGTTTTTTCAAACAAAGGGCTTGCTATTTCATATACCGGTTCGGCGTTTGCACCACCATCGGTTTGAAAAAGCCCAATGGCCGCCATTACAAACCAGGCACTCATTTGACCCTGGTCCTCATCGCCCAGGTATGCATCTGCTGCACCAAACCCGTAGTACCGGTCTATGATTGACCTGCTCCATTGTTGAGTTTGCCAGGCTTCTCCTGCCCAGTTGAATAAGAATGCAAAATGCATGGATTGCTCGTTTCCCTGCACCACCGGAAAATCCCAATATTGGTCGCCGGGAGAATTATACCGCCAGGGTTCGCTTTTTTTAAACCCTTCGGTTAGCCGCCCGACAAACCTTTGTTTTCCTATAGTTTTAATTAATGCAGGAATATCCTGCGGCACAAAATAGGTTAGCTGCCATGCATTGCCTTCCACATATTCTTCATTGGCGCCGGATTTATACGGGTCGAAAGGTGTAGCCCATGTACCATTGCTGTTGCGAAGCCTTGCATAAGCGGAACTGCTGTCTATTGCGTTTTTCCACCAGTTTCCTCTTTCGGAAAAAACAGTGTAATCTTCTTTTTTATCTAAGGCTTTTGCCAATTGTGCAACCGTCCAGTTATCGAAAGCATATTCCAGTGTGTTTGAAAAGCGGCCTTTATCAGCCGGAACAAATTTGTATTTTAAAAAAGCTGCAATATCCCGGTTGCCTGCCAGTCCGTTGCCAACATGTTCAGGCAAGGCACTAACTGTTTTTGTTACTGCTGCGTATAAATTATTTACGTCATAATCCCGGATGCCCATTTGATAGGCGCTGACTAATAAAGGAATTTCATGTTCGCCTACCATAACGGGAATATATTCCATACCTGCGGGGCCTTTTGCGAGCCAACCGTTGGCATTGTACATGCCTAACTGTGAAGATACCCACCTGTTTGACCATTCCGGTGCAACGAGGTTCCAGACCTGGTTGAGGTTCCAGAAGATGTTCCAAAAAGCATCACATCCCAATGCTACAAACCCTTTTCCTCCCTGCTGAATCTTTTCCGTTGCATCCACCCATCTTCCATCAACATCACTAAAAGTATTTCTGCAAAAACTGCGGTACAGGTTTGTGTAAAAGCGCATCTTTTCTTTTTGATCGTTAGAAGTAATGCGCACACGATTCAAAAGATCATTCCAGGTATCTTTATTGTACTTTTCCACAGCTTCAAAACTCCATCCAAACCTGTCTTTTATTTCTTCCTGTAAATTATGCCGGGCCCCTTCCATATCCACATAGGAAATACCGGTACGCACCTGCACTATATTATTTTCCCTGGTATCAAATTCTGCAAAACAACCCATTGATGAGGGCGTTATAGATTCAAGATGCTTCGTGTTCATCACAGTGTCATTCTTCCAGGTGCCAAAATTTTTAACAGGCCGGTCAAATTCAATCCTGAAATAAATGGTATAGTCCTGGTCTGCATCTTTTGACCACACATTTTTTGACTGCTGCACGCTGTATCCTTCTATCGTGTGTTCATCTACCTGTTGCAAGGAAGCCTTTAGGATATTAAAATTGTATTCGGCGGGTATTTTCAGGTCGATCATTACACGCCCGTCCTTCTCTTTTGGAAAAGTGTACCGCTGAAAGCTGCAACGTGTTGTTGCTGTTAATTCGGCATTGATATTATAGTTGGTTAAAAAAGCACGATAATATCCCAAACCTGTTTTCTCGGTTGCTTTGTCAATTAAAGAACGGTAGCCGCTTGTATCACTGTATGACTGGTTGCCTACTTTTATTTTCAACCTGCCATTTACAGGCATTGTTCCCAGGCCGGCCATTGTCCATTCGTGCACATGACTAAAAGTACCGATGCTTTCGAAAGATGGATCATAACCAGCCTGCCAGCCAGGGTTTTGATTATCGGGGCTAAGCTTTACCATACTGAATGGCATCCATGGCCCGGGCGCAATCATCCACCGCGAATGCGCTGAACCGATATAGGTATCCACATAATCTGCCGGGGTAACAATTTTTTGAGGGGAGCGGATAACCCATCCGCTTTCTACGAGGCTGTCATCAATAAATACTTCGTACTTACTTTTTTTATCGGATATAACTGCAGGCATTGGCGTTTCAAACACATAGCGGCCATTTTCCAGGCTTTGCCTGAAAATATCTTTATCATCAAGTTTTACTAACAGTAAAGGATTACCGCTTAGCTGCGTCACGTCCACAAGCAGCGGCTGCACCCTGTCATCAACCTGGTAATTGGCTGCAGCTACTTTGCGTAGAAAAGCCTTTGAGCCAGGCAACACGGTATGTACCATATCAGGGCCTTCCAAACGTATATCATCAAAAACCATCCAGGATCCTTCGAGGCTGGTAATTTTAACTTCATTGGATCCTTCAATAAGATCATTATTATTTAAGGGTATTTCTATTGCATATTTCAAAGATTGCCTGACATCTGCTTCAGGGCTATTTTCATTTTTGCCGGCAGGCACAGCAAATTTCCACGATTTACCGTTTACGGTAACTTTCAGGTACGGAGGTATTTTATCCTGGGCATCCAAAACATCAACAACCAATTTAAACGAACCATTCAAAGGCCTGCTTAGCCGAAACAGGATATTCAGTGTGTGTGTTCTGATACCTGCTGTTCCACTCGTTCCACCCCATGTATCTGCGGGGCCCGGCAAAACGTAAGGCCAATCTTTTTTTTCGTTTGACAAACCTATAATGTAAGAACGGTCATCCCAGCCAAAATCATTTTTCAGAAAATCCATATATCCTTTGGGAGATAATGCAAACTCCGCCGCACTGTTATCTTTTTTACCGATGGACCAAATAGTGTGTGCAGAAGCAGGAAAGTAGTTTAAACTAATAATTAGAAGGATAATGAATATTTTAAACATTAGTATTCTGATTTTAAATTTTCAAACGCCAGTTGCAACGGTCGGTATATGAATGCTGCAATTACCTGTGAAGGTTATAAACAAATATACAAAAGCACTTGTCTTTCAAATCCTTTCAAACCTTATCAAAACAACACAAAGCTTTACCTTATTAATATTTTTTTAAGCCTGTTGCAAATCTATGCTTAAAAGAAATTTTACATCTTATCACAAACAGATGCCATAATAAAACTGATCGGGCATTGAGGAATTACGGATGCCTCTTTTGGAGCAGGAATAATCAGGCAAATATTTTACTCTATTTAGCAAATTTTGGCGCTGACCTGGCTTTTAACTCATAATACTTTTGGATTGTCAACTGATAGTCTTTGCAAAGGAATGCTATCGCGTTGATAACAGGCTTATGATTAAAAATTGGAGGTGCCATACGTTCTTCCAAACCTGGGTTGTGCTTTATAAAAAATATAAAAGATTGCTATGCTTTACTCACGCTAAACAATATGATATAAAACGGATAAAGGATTATACATTCCATTTTTTTCAAGAGCATTTAAAAATTTAATAAACATAAACTATAAAAAGGCTATGAGTCGAAACCAGATTTCAAAAAAACTACTGCTTTTTTTATGCGGATTTTGCCTGTGTATTGTCTCCATTGCGCAAACCGTGAATGGAAAAGTAACGGATGAAAACAGTGCACCGCTGGAAGGTGTTTCTGTACGTGTTGTTAATCAAACGGGGGGAACCGTTACCAATACCAGCGGGGAATTTACTATCAGGGCTGAGAAAGGAGTGAACCTGGAATTTTCCTATGTAGGTTATATCACATTAACTAAAGCTGTAAGTGGTGATTACATGAATGTGCAGCTAACAAGAAGCACTGATAATGCGCTTTCTGATGTTGTGGTGGTTGGTTATGGCACACAAAAGAAGGTAAACCTGTCCGGTGCTGTTTCCGTTATCGGCAAAGAAGAGCTTGAAAACCGGCCTGTGAATAATGCCGTGCAGGCTTTGCAGGGACTTTCACCGGGCCTGGTTGTAAGCCGCACCAGCGGCCAGCCCGGTTCTGAAGGCTGGAACATTAATATACGCGGGTATTCTTCACTCAATGGCACCAATAACCCGTTGCTGATTGTAGATGGTGTGGAGTATGCCAATCTCACATTGATCAATCCAAATGATATTGAATCTATATCTGTTTTAAAAGATGCATCTGCTGCTGCTATATATGGCGCAAAAGCATCCAATGGCGTATTGTTAATCACGACGAAGGCTGGTAAATCAGGAAAGGTAACGATGAATTATACCGGCATGTATCAACTTAAAAAGACACTAAGCCTTCCTCAAACAGTACCGTTTCATATAAGTGCAGAGCTGCAGAATCTTGCCAACGTTAACAATGGTGGCGCTCCTTCATGGACAGACGAACAAATTTCAATGTTTGCAGATCCTAATGTAACACTTGTGCCGGATGATCCGAGAAACACGTTTTATTATGGCGAGATGGATTATGTGGGTATGACCGTAAACAAAACGTTTGGTTCTTCACAGCATAATGTGGATGTTACCGGCGGCAATGAAAATACGCGGTATTTTATTGGCCTTGGTTACAACGATAATAACGGGATGTTTAAAGTTGGCCCCGATGCTAACAAACGCACCAATGCAAGAATTAATTTGACTACAAAGTTTAATAAAATACTAAGCCTTGATGCCCGGTTGTCGTACATACAAAACAAAATTGAAGCTGCTGCAGGAACGGTGCAGGGTGATTATGGTTTGTTATATAACATTTATAACCTGAGGCCAATATATCCGGTGTTTGTTCCGGAAAGTGATAACACTAAATATGTATCCATTTCAGGCAATAATACATATGCAACCATGAAAGATGGCGGGTATAATAATACTATGCAGAACATATTGGATGGGGTATTCACTTTAAAAGCCGAGCATCTTGCAAAGGGCCTGGTATTAAGCACAAATTACAGCCCGCATTTAGAGCAGAATAACCAGAACCTGTTTTATAAAACCGTACCGCTTTACAACTTTGACAAAGCATCAGGCACGTTTGTACAGAATGCACGGCTGAACAGTTCCAATTCTTTGCGCAAATACCGCACTGCGCAAAACTGGTACACCTTTAATGCATTGGCAGATTATACGCTTGCAGTGCAGGAACATCATTTCCATGTATTAGGCGGTTTTCAATACCAGCATTATAACTATGATCTTGTAAATGCTTATCAAAACAACTTAACCAATAACAATCTTCCCACACTCAATTATACAACCAATTCCAACTTGCCTGTAACGGCAGTGGCAGATAACCTGCAGGAAAATGCCTGGCAGTCATTTTTCGGAAGATTTAATTATGATTATAAAGGCAAATACTTTTTTGAAGCCACGGTTAGAAACGATGCCAGTTCGCGTTTAGCGCCCGGCCATCGCAGCCAGACATTTCCTGCTTTTTCTGCCGCATGGCGTATATCCCAGGAAAACTGGTTTAATAATTCGGGCTTCTTTAGCGAGCTGAAATTAAGAGGCTCATGGGGTAAATTAGGCAATGCACAACTGGGTGAATTATATCAGAATAATTACCTGTCAATAGCAACTTTAAATACGGGTGTTTATCCTTTCAACAATACTGCTACCACCTATATTTACCAGGGTGCATTGCCATCTGAAGGCCTTGGCTGGGAAACGGTTACCACATCAGATATAGGTCTTGATTTTGGTTTGTTCAAAGGAAAGCTTTCCGGCAGTTTTGATTATTATAAACGCGTGAATGATAACATGCTTATCTCTGTAAACCTGCCTGCCGTATTAGGTGTAACGCCAAATACAACGAATGCTGCGGCAATGGAAACCAAGGGTTGGGACTTTGATATAAGCTGGAAAGACAGAATAGGAAATTTGTCCTATTATGTTGGCTTTAACCTGAGTGATAATCAAAATAAAATCACCAGATACCTGGGCAATGTTGTGTATTCCGAAGGCATAAATACAGCTATCCCCGGCATGCCCATCAATTCCATTTATGGTTACAAATCACTTGGTTATTTCCAGAGCGAAGAAGAAGTTGAGAAAGGTGCAAAACAATTCGGCACTACTAACCAGGCGCCAGGTG
>JAEWBD010000442.1 GCA_023391315.1 Bacteroidota bacterium
CATGTGGCCGCCTTCCACGCCAATCATAGCAGCCAGTTTATGTTGCTTTACGGCCTGCATTAATTCAGTTGAATTAGTTACAAGCATCATCTTTTCCGGGTTGCGTTTAACCCATGCATACAGCGTGTCAATTTCCCGGTTGGCAAAACTATATGGGTTTACCTGCGTGCCATCGCACCAGATGCTGAATACCTGCACATCCACGCCGGCTTTAAACATGCGGTTTAAATCGCTGTGCGTTTTGCCGGTAAGGTCCTGGTCGAAACTATAACCTTTTTCAAGACAGGTGCTGATAACATCGTTATGCGTATCGCAAAGTATTGCTTTAAAATGCAGTTTTTTATCATCCTGGGCATACACGTTTAAAAAAGCAAGAAAGGCGGCAGCGGCTAAAAAAAATTGTTTCACTTTATTTTTCATGCGCTTAAATTAAAGGTTTTTATCATTCCGGCTTAAGGTTTAATTTTTTAGGGCAATTTTTACCATGGACACACAGGTTTTAGTGCATCCTATTACAATAATTCTGCATGCAAATATAAAAGTATTTATATTTGTTAACCATTTGGTTAAATCGTATGGTTAAAAGCAAAGACCTTTCCACAGAACAAAAGATCCTCGATGCAGCCAGGCAGGTGTTTTTTGATAAAGGCATGCACGGCGCCAGGATGCAGGATATTGCCGATAAGGCCGGCATTAATAAAGCCATGCTGCATTATTATTTCCGAAGCAAGGATAAATTATTTGAAACCATTTTTACGGATGCTTCGAATCACTTTTTTCCTATGCTGAATGCCATTATTGAATCGGACAAAACCGTGTTTGAAAAAATAGAAGTATTATGTATTGAATATATCAACCAGGTAGGTAAAATGCCGTATCTCCCTGTTTTTATATTAAGCGAAGCCAGCCGCCAGCAGCAAGTATTTCTAAAAAAATTATGGACCAGGCAGAAGCTGCCTTTAAAATCTTTTACCGGCATGATTGAAACTGCCGTCAGGGAAAAAAAAATAAAGCCTGTCGATCCCTTGCAATTACTCATGAATATCTTATCATTATGCATATTTCCTTTTGCGGCACAGCCAATCTTTCAGCATGCGGCAGGCATTAGCAAAAAAGAGTATGAGACTATGATTGAAGAAAGGAAAAAAACAATTCCCAGGCTTATTATTCAATCTATAAAAAAGTAAACAATAAAACAGCCCCTTTATGTTTGCAATAAAAGAATATACATGTATCGCAGCGCTTGCAACATTTTTTTTTGCCTGCAACAATAATGAAAATCAGTTTGATGCCTCCGGTACATTTGAAACAGATGAAGTAATTGTTTCAGCGCAGTTAGGCGGCCAGATACTTACCTTTAACGTGCAGGAAGGCGATACTTTGCAGGAAGGCGCGGTTGTAGGCAAAATAGATTCCTTAAATGTGTTGCTCCAAAGGCAACAGGTGCAGGCTTCCATTCAATCACTCCAAGAAAAAACGAGTGATGTGCAGCCCCAGGTAAAACTATTGGAAGACCAGCTTGCCGTTCAGCAAACACAATTAAACAATCTTTTAAAAGACCAGGAACGCTTTCAGAATATGCTGAAGGACGGCGCCGTTACGCAACGGCAGGTGGATGATATAAACACACAGGTGGATGCTGCTAAAAAACAAATGCAGGTTACACAGCAACAAATAAAAGTTCAGCTAACAAATACGGGCACACAAAACCGCAGCATATTAAGCGAAAAAGACCCACTGCAAAAACAGGTGGCACAATTGAGTGAACAATTATCAAAAGCAAATATTGTTAACCCAATCAATGGAACGGTGCTTACTAAATATGCGGAGGCAGGTGAAGTAACATCGCCGGGTAAAGCCTTGTATAAAATTGCAGATATAAACTATCTCAATCTTCGTGCTTATATAACAGGTACACAACTTTCAACCGTAAAGCTTAACCAGCCGGTTAAAGTTTATATTGACAGCGGCGCCAACCATTACCGTGAATATGCCGGAACAATTATATGGATATCTGATAAAGCTGAATTCACTCCAAAAACCATTCAAACAAAAGATGAAAGGGCCAATCTTGTATATGCCGTAAAAGTTAAGGTAAAAAATGACGGCTGTTTAAAAATTGGAATGTATGGAGAGATAAAGCTATAAGCTATAAGCTGTTAGCTGCAAGCTATTAGCAATACTGCAGCCTGCACAAGCTTACATCAACACATAAAATATGCAATCAGTAATTGTACATAATCTTTCTAAAAATTACGGCAAGGAAAAAGAAATTAAGGCTGTAAAGGATATTTCATTCGATGTTTCGCCGGCAGAAATTTTTGGCATTATCGGGCCTGATGGCGCCGGCAAAACTTCATTGTTCCGCATGTTGACAACGCTGTTGCTGCCAGATAGCGGAAACGCTTCGGTGGACGGTTTGGATATTGTAAAAGATTTTAAAGCCATCCGCAAAAAAGTTGGATACATGCCCGGCCGGTTTTCCCTATACCAGGATTTAAGCGTTGAAGAAAACCTGAATTTTTTCGCCACCATTTTCAATACAAATATTAAAAAGAATTACGACCTCATCAAAGACATATATATACAGATAGAACCCTTTAAAAAAAGAAAGGCAGGTAAACTTTCCGGAGGCATGAAACAGAAGCTCGCATTGAGTTGTGCACTGATTCACCGGCCGGTTATTTTATTTCTTGATGAACCAACAACAGGCGTTGATGCAGTTTCAAGAAAAGAATTTTGGGACATGCTGAAACGCCTGAAACAACAGGGCATTACGATACTCGTTTCAACGCCATATATGGATGAAGCCGGTTTATGCGACCGTATTACTTTAATGCAGCAGGGTAAACTGCTTTCAACCGGTACACCAACAGAAATAACAGGGTCATTTAAACAAACCATCCTGGGCATTAAAGCAACAAATATGTATAGCCTGCTGAAAGACCTGCATACATATGATGCAATTGAAGACGCATATGCTTTTGGCGAATATCATCATGCTGTAATGAAAGAAAATTTCAGCGAAAAAGCTTTGCAAAAATATCTTGAAGAAAAAGGAAACAAAGAACTCATTATACAGCAAATTAAACCAACCATTGAAGACAGCTTTTTGTACCTGATGAAAAATTAATATGGCAAACGATATCATCATACAAACAGAACAGCTCACCAAGCGTTTTGGCGATTTTATGGCTGTTGACCATATTTCATTTGACGTGCATAAAGGAGAAATCTTTGGTTTTCTCGGCGCTAACGGTGCAGGCAAAACCACGGCCATGCGCATGTTATGCGGTCTAAGCCTGCCAACATCGGGTAAAGCAACCATTGCAGGTTTTGATGTTTATAAAAAAACGGAAGCCATTAAACGCAGCATTGGTTATATGAGCCAGAAATTTTCTTTATATGAAGATTTAACAGTGAAAGAAAACATTCGTTTCTATGCCGGCATATATGGCATGAGCAATAAATATATAAAAGAAAAAACAGCGCTTTTGCTGCAGCAGTTGCATCTTGAGGACGAGGCTGATAAACTGGTTGGTTCATTACCGTTGGGATGGAAACAAAAGCTGGCATTTTCTGTGGCTATATTTCATGAGCCGCAAATAGTTTTTTTAGACGAACCAACCGGTGGTGTTGATCCTGTAACGCGCCGTGAATTCTGGAACCTTATCTACGATGCTTCGGCAAAAGGCATTACCGTTTTTGTAACAACACACTATATGGACGAAGCTGAATATTGTAACCGTGTTTCAATTATGGTGGACGGAAGAATTGATGCATTGGATACACCTGTTGCATTAAAAGAAAATTTTCATGCCACATCCATGAACGAAGTTTTTCTGCAACTGGCGAGGAAAGCCACAAGAAGTGACAGTTAAAACAATCAATATTCAAATGGTGCAAGCACTTGTAATTTAAAATCATAAAAATTTCCCTTCCGGGACAGGCGCATGAAACAATTGTTTTCATTCATAAAAAAAGAATTCTACCACATCTGGCGCGACAGGCGGACGATGTTCATCCTGCTTGGAATGCCGCTTGCACAAATAATTATTTTCGGGTTTGCGTTAACCAACGAAGTAAAGAATGAATCTATTGCCATACTTGACCAGTCGAAAGATGCTGCAGCATCGCAGATTGTAAGTAAAATAAGCGCCAGCCGTTATTTTAATGTTACGGCCATACTGCACAATCCCGACGAAATAATAAGAACCTTTCAAACCAATACGGCAAGAATAGTGCTTGTGCTGCCTTCAACATTCGGTGAAGATTTAAGGCATATAAATAAAGCGCAGGTGCAATTAGTTACCGATGCATCAGACCCAAATATTGCAACCACTTTAATAAATTATGCAACGGCTATTATTACTGATTACCAGCAATCTTTAAATGCAACCGCAACCATCCCCTACAAGATAAATGTGCAGTCGCGCATGTTATATAATCCGCAGCTAAAGGGCGCTTACAGTTTTGTACCCGGCGTAATGGCAATGGTGTTAATGCTTATCTGTACCATGATGACGGCCATAACCATTGTGCGGGAAAAGGAAACAGGCACCATGGAAGTGATGCTGGTATCGCCGGTGCAACCCATGAAGATTGTAGTGGCAAAAGCGATTCCTTATTTGCTTTTAACGGTTGTAAACATCACCAATATATTATTGTTAAGTGTGTTTGTATTGGATGTGCCCATAAACGGAAGTCTTGTGCTGTTAACTGGCGAAAGCATTTTATTTACCATAACCTGCTTATCGTTTGGGTTACTTATCTCATCCGTTACAGACTCGCAGCAAACCGCTATGATGATCTCAATGATGGGCCTGTTTTTGCCAACAGTTATGCTAAGCGGGTTTATGTTCCCCATTGAAAATATGCCGCTGGCTTTACGCATTTTTTCAAACGTTGTGCCTTCGAGATGGTATTATGAAATAGTGGTGGCTGTAATGATAAAAGGCCTGGGCATATCAAGCATTTTAAAACAAACATTAGTACTCAGCGGAATGACAGTATTATTATTATCGCTGGCGATAAAGAATTTTAAAATAAGGCTGGAATAAGCTATGAGCCTATAGCGTTCATGGCTTGCAGCTAAAAGCTACTAAATGCGCACATTAAGATTTTTATTAGAGAAAGAATTCAGGCAGATATTTCGCGATAAAAGCATATTGCGTGTAATATTTATTATGCCTGCTGTTCAATTGCTGGTATTGCCCTGGGCCGCAGATTATGAAGTGAAAAATATAAACCTTGCAGTTGTTGATAATGATCGCAGCGATTATGCACAAAAGCTGGTTTCAAAAATTACAGCATCAGGTTATTTTAAACTTGATAAATACACAGCTTCTTATGCACAGGCTTTGCACGAGATTGAAAAAAATAATGCCGATATTATACTTGAAATCCCGGCTTCTTTTGAAAAAAATCTCATCAAAGAATCATCCTCAACTTTGTTTATGGCAGTAAATGCCGTAAATGGTACAAAGGCTGGGCTTGGCGCATCGTATTTGCAAACCATCATAAGAAATTTTAATGAAGATATACGAACAAAATGGGTGCAGGCGCCGCGTTTTAATACGCAACCGCAAATTGATGTAACTTATTCCAACTGGTTTAACCTGCACATGAACTATAAGTCTTTTATGGTGCCTGGTATTATTGTAATCCTCGTAACCATGGTAGGTTCTTTTATTGCCGCGGTAAATATTGTAAGAGAAAAAGAAATTGGCACAATTGAGCAGATAAATGTTACGCCCATAAAAAAATATCATTTCATATTAGGCAAGCTTATTCCTTTCTGGGTGCTTGGGCTGGTTATACTTACAACAGGATTAACCATTGCCTATCTTGCCTATGGCATCATACCCCTTGGAAGCATATTTGTAATTTATGTGTTTGCCGCCGTGTATCTGCTTGCTGTTTTAGGTTTAGGACTGCTGGTTTCAACCTTTTGCAATACCCAGCAACAGGCTATGTTAAGTGCGTTTTTTTTAATGATGATATTTGTAATGCTCAGCGGCTTATATACTTCCATTACAAGCATGCCCGTGTGGGCGCAATGGGTAACGAAGTTTAACCCGGTTACCTATTTTATTGAAGTGATGCGGTCGATAGTTTTAAAAGGCAGCACGCTTGCAGACATCAGTAAAAACCTGCTTATTGT
>JAEWBD010000035.1 GCA_023391315.1 Bacteroidota bacterium
TATTGATACTGTGCATCTACGAGTGTGCCGCGGGGATACATGATGCCCGGTACGCCTTTTCCTCTAATATCAATATTTTCTGGATGAAGAAGCCCGAGCGTATGACCGAATTCATGTGCTGCAGTGGTAGAACCTGCATATAAATTTTCCAGTAAAAAATAGCCGCTGTTGCAGCCAATATCATCTACAAAGGAAATATTGCCGTGCGCAAAATTTTCTATACGGAAATAATTGTTGCGGCCATTGGTGTTCATAATAATTTCATCCATATCAATTTCCGGCTTCCATTCGGCCGTTATGGAAAATATAACACGCAAAGGCGTTTTATTTACAGGCACAGTTGCCTGCGGTTCATTCCACATTGTTTCAATTTCGCTACGCATCAGTTCAGTTACAGCGGCATCAGCGGCATTGCCATACGTAATAATGTGCGAACGAATTGTAAGTGTTTTATTGTTTATATCAATTTCAGCTTCACCCATTGTTTTGTTTTTAGTGCTCTTAATAAAACCATTTACTTCACAAAACTTTGAAATATTTTTTAATTGCCTGCAGGCGTGTAAATGGCATCACAGTTGGCCTGTTCCGATGGGAAGTTACTCCCTTCAACTGCATACCGTTACCGGGCTATTACATGCAGCAACAAGTGTACGGGATTATTTTAAACGCTGCTATATAAATAATTGCCGCTCATATTATTTTATAAATTTTTTCAGGGTTACTGCTGTTAGTTTAGCTCAGTATAAAACCAACGTATGAAACCGGGCATGATAATATTCCTTACACCGGGAATATGTACATAGCGAGGTTTTATGAAACCATTGAAAAAGCAAACTAGTACGAATGAAAAAACTATCACGCCGGTCTTTTTTATTAAATACCGGTCTTGCCGTTACTGCATCTACTGCTGCCGTTGCTGTTCCTTCATTATTATTGTCAAGAGATGCAGGTTCAAAATATACCGGCAAAAAACTCAACATTGCTTTATGCGGACTTGGCCGCTATGCCTCCATTCTTGCCGATGGATTTCAGGATGCTGAGTATTGCAAACTTGCAGGTATAATAACAGGCACCCCTTCAAAAGCAGAAGCCTGGAAAAAACAATACAACATTCCCGATAAGAATATTTACAACTACCAGAATTTTGATGACATAATAAATAATAAGGATATAGACCTTGTATATATTGTATTGCCAAATTCAATGCATAAAGAATATACAATTCGTGCCGCAAAGGCAGGCAAGCATGTTATATGCGAAAAACCAATGGCTTTAAATGCTGCTGATTGTGAAGAAATGATAGAAGCCTGTAAAAACGCAGGCGTTCAACTGGCTATTGGTTACCGTTTGCATTACGAACCCTATAATCTGGAGATGAAAAGATTAGGCCAGGAAAAAGTTTTTGGACAGGTGCGCTTAATTGAAGCTTCGCTTGGTTACCGCACTTCCGATCCTGGTGAATGGCGCTTAAAAAAAGCTATGTCAGGCGGCGGGCCGCTAATGAATGTGGGTATTTATTGTGTACAAAGCAGCCGGTATATTTCAGGTGAAGAACCGCTCTCTGTTACTGCACAATTTGGCCCTGTCACCAATAAGGAATTATTTGCAGAGGTAGAAGCTTCTATTATGTGGCAGCTTGATTTCCCAGGTGGCCTTGTAAGCAATTGCACAAGCACTTATAATTGTAATGTTGACCGGCTTTTTGCATCAGCAGATGATGGCCAGTTTGAATTAAGCCCGGGCATAAGTTATGGCCCTTTTAAAGGTAAAACCAGTAATGGCGAATTGCATTTTCCTGATATAAACCAGCAGGCTGCACAAATGGATGGAATAAGCAAATTGTTGTTGGAAAATAAACCTTTACCATTGCATATAGCAGGCGAAGAAGGATTAAAAGATATGAAAGTGATTGATGCTATTTATAAAGCGGCTGCAACAGGAGAGGAGATAATGATTGTTTAGTTCAAGGCTGTGTTAGATCTTTTCTTAAATGATTAACTATTAAAAAATAATGGCTGACATACATATACGGAAAATAAAAGAATCAGATAGCGCTGCCCTTGCAGCAATGATAAGGGAAGTATTTGATGAATTTAAAGCGCCCACCTGCGGCACAGTTTATACAGACCCAACAACAGATGATTTATATACATTATTCCAGGCGCCCCGCTCAGTATTATGGGTGGCAGAAGTTGATGGCGAAGCATTGGGGTGTTGTGGTGTGTATCCAACCAAAGGGCTTGATAAAGATTGCGCCGAACTTGCCAAATTTTATCTTTCAAACAAAATACGCGGCAAGGGAATCGGGAAGCAGTTAATGCTGCAATGCTTTCAATCGGCTAAAGAAATGAACTACACAAAACTTTATCTTGAAAGCCTGCCACAGTTTTCAAAAGCAGTAAGCATATATGAAAAATATGGTTTTGAAAAGATAGATAAACCTTTAGGCAACTCAGGCCATACAACCTGCAGCATCTGGATGATTCATTCCAGTTTTGCTGAACAATAACCTGCCGGCCTGCATCAGCAGTATGACCGATAAAGTGTGTGCATTTCAGGTGTATCATCAATTCCGGGTGAATACCGCATATTAGAGGCTTATTCACCATGCACGTTCACAACTCACGAATCATTAATGATAAGTGGCTTGCCGCAATCTTTTGTTTTTACAACAAACCTTTTTATTATAAAGTGTAAGCAGTTAATTTTACCTTTTTAGTAAAATCTGAATTCACTCATGAAAAGAACCAGACTGCTTCTCTTTTTTTGTTGTATTATTTCAGCCTCGTATGCACAGGAAACCTTTCCGGTTAACGGAATTCATGATTATCGAACAGGCTACATTGCTTTCACACATGCCACTATTGTGAAAGATTCCAAAACAACTTTAAAAGATGCAACGCTTATTATTAAGGAAGGAAAAATAATTGCTGTTGGTAATAACCTGTCAGTACCAAAAGATGCTGCAGGCATTGATTGCAAGGGCAAATACATTTATCCTTCGTTCATCGATCTTGCCAGTGATTATGGCATTACAACAGCAACGCAACCGGCACAACGCCGCGGCTACAGTGTGCAACCGGTAAGCAATACAAAAGGCGCTTATGGATGGAATGAAGCTATCCGTCCTGAAACGGATGCCTATAAAATATATGCGGCAAATAATGATAAGGCTAAGGACATGCGCAGTATTGGCTTTGGTGTTGTGCTTTCGCATTTGCAGGATGGCATTGCACGTGGCACAGGCACGCTTGTTACGTTAAGCGATGAAAAGGAAAATTTTAATATGCTGAAGGAAAGAGCTGCTGCTTTTTATTCGTTCAGTAAAGGCAGTTCCACGCAGGATTATCCAACATCTTTAATGGGTGCGATTGCTTTATTACGGCAAACCTATCTTGATGCGGCGTGGTATAAAAATCTTAAACCCGAAGACAGGGAAAAGTCAACCAGCGAAGGCACCAATCTTTCTTTACAAGCCTGGAATGATAATCAATCATTACCACAAATTTTTGATGCCGGTGAAAAATGGAACGTATTGCGTGCGGCAAAAATTGCTGGTGAATTTGGTGTGCAATATATTATTAAAGGCGGTGGCAACGAATACCAGCGCATGGCAGAAATGAAAGCCACCAAAGCAAATTTTATTCTGCCATTGAACTTTCCAAAAGCTATTGATGTGGAAGACCCCAATGCCACAAGCCTTGTTGCTTTAGGCGTAATGAAGCATTGGGAAATGGCGCCGCTTGAACCGGGTATGTTTGATAAGGCAGGTTTGAATTTTGCACTTACTGCGAGCGGTACCGTACCTGGTGAATTCCTGGATAATCTTCGTAAAGCAATTGATAATGGATTGAGTGAATCAAAAGCCCTGGATGCTTTAACCAAAACGCCTGCCACATTAATTGGCGCTTATGATAAAATAGGCAGTATTGATGTTGGCAAGCTTGCCGATTTCATTATTACTACAGGCCCTGTATTTGATGAAAAAACAGTTTTCCTGCAAAACTGGATTTTGGGTAAGAAATTTATATTAACGAATAATGGTTGGAACGATTATCGCGGTAATTATAAGCTCACTATCAAACAAAATAATAACAACAGGCAATATGATGTGGTTGTAGAAGGCAAGCCTGGCAAGCTTTCTGCCACTATTAAGCCTGCAGGTGATACCACGGAAGCTGATGTTAAATTAAGCATCATCAATAATTCGGTTAATCTAAGATGGAGCGCTAAAGCAGACAGTTCCAAAAACAATTTTCTCACCGGCATCATTAATAACAATGTTTGGAATGGTTCCGGTTATGATGCTTACGGGAATACAGTAGCCTGGAATATGGTTGCATCATCACCATATGTTGAAAAGCCGGATACCGCTAAGTCAAAAAAGAAAAAGGAATTTATTGATACAAGCATGCTATATCCGTTTGTTGGATATGGTTTTAAAACCATGCCCAAACAGGAAAATGTTTTAATTAAAAATGCAACGGTATGGACTAATGAAGCTGATGGCATTTTGCAAAACACAGATGTATTAATTAAAGGAGGAAAGATTGCTGCAGTTGGTAAAAACCTTTCCGCCGCAGGTGCCAAACAAATTGATGCAACCGGTATGTATTTATCGCCCGGCATTATTGATGAGCATTCACATATTGCAGCAACCGGCGGTATAAATGAATGTTCACAATCTGTAACCGCAGAAGTGCGTGTGGGCGATGTAATCGATCCTGAAGACATACAGATATACCGCCAGCTTTCCGATGGTGTAACCTCTTCTCATATTCTGCATGGAAGCTGTAATACAATCGGCGGCCAGACAC
>JAEWBD010000282.1 GCA_023391315.1 Bacteroidota bacterium
GCAATATGTTCACCCGGCTATTTGATACTGTACTGGAGCATGAACTTATTATAGGAATAGCTGGCAGTGGGTTACTGGTGGCTTTAGGTATTTATAACTTTTTCTTTCGGAAGGTGCAGGTGGAAAATGGAATGCTCTCTACGAATAACCTGCGCACCCATCACCTGGCCGGTATATTTTTCTCCGGCTTTTTTATGAACGCTTTAAACCCAGGGGCATTGTTATTCTGGTTTGCCACCACGGCAACCATTACTGCAGATTCAAAGCTGGTGGAGCATCCGGACCAATACCGGTTTATTGTTTTCCTTACTACCCTTGCATTTAACCTGGCGGCAGATACCACCAAAGTATTACTGGCAAATAAAATCAGGCTGAAATTGACGCCGCATAACATTCATATCATCAACCGTATATCGGGGGTTATACTGGTAGGTTTTGGAATTGCGATTGTTGTTACCATGCTTATCCGTAATGCACATGCGGGCAACCTTTAACAAGCTGTTATCAAGCGGCTTAGTATTTTTAAAAATGAAACCGGGTATGATAATTTTTCTCAACCAGCGGTATGTGTATAGCGCGGTTTCATTCGACCATTGAAAAATTAAATTTGTCCGGATGAAACGCTGCATACTTTCAATCATAGCTGCATTGGCCCTTACATCTTCTTTTGCACAATCAGATTTTATCCAGCTTAAAAAAAACAACAAGGTTATAAAGAGCTGGTTTAAAGGAAATGATTTTTACGGTCAGTTAAAAAACGGCAACTGGATAACGGCCGAGATTTATAAAATCCAGGATGACAGTTTATACCTGCGGCCTTACGTGGTAAGAACTTATGTTAACAGGCTTGGATTACCTTTTTTAGATACAACTTATTATGGATTAATGGCGGTGCATCCGGGCCAGTTAAATGCTTTTCCAAGAGAAGACAGGGGCTTTGGTTATGTAAAGAATGGGTGGATATTTGATATTGCAGGTGGCGGTTATTTACTGTTGAATGTGATCAATACATTAAGCGATAAGGAGCCCGTTTTTGGCTCAGATAATCTTCCTAAAATAGGCATTGCAGCAGGCGTGCTTGCAATAGGTGTTGTGCTGGGATTAACGCATAAATCCACTTACATTATCGGGAAAAAATATCGCATAGAATATATAAACGCAAAACCATCTTAATAGTACTTTCGGCCTTGAATGAAATCGAAAAAGCAATCAAAATTCAAAACATTCCTGCGCCGTTTTTTCAAGATAATCCTTTACGGATTTATTCTTTCACTTATATATTTATTGGTTTGTAAATGGCTGATGCCGCCCATAACTTTTACGCAACTAACTAACTGGATGGGTGGTTATGGTTTAAAAAGAGATTATGTAAGCTGGGATGATATTTCATCCAATGTAAAGCTGGCTGCCATTGCGGGCGAAGATCAGTTGTTTGCTGTGCATAACGGGTTTGACTGGAAGGCTATTTCAAAAAGTATGAATAATGACCCTTCAAAAAACGGGAGGGCGGCGGGCGCTGCAGCGAGCACTATAAGCCAGCAAACGGCAAAGAATGTTTTTCTGTTCCAGGGGGAGGGTGCTTTGCGTTATGTGCGCAAGCCTTTGGAAGCGGTATATACAGGATTAATAGAATTGATATGGGGCAAGCGCCGCATACTGGAAGTATATCTCAATACAATTGAAATGGGAAAAGGTGTTTTTGGAATTGAAGCAGCAGCGCAAAAATATTTTGGTAAGCCTGCAAAAAATTTGTCACGTAATGAAGCTGCAATGATCATTGCCTGTTTACCGAATCCAAAAATATATTCCGTAAAACCGGCCAGCCGCTTTGTGAGCTGGAAAAGCAAATGGATATTAAGACAGATGAATAATGTGCAGGGCGATAAAAACATAACCGCATTATTGCGTAAGTAGTTAATTGGTTGAAACCTTGATTAAGTTGTTACAACTCGTGAACATTTAGACTCATGAACTTCAAATTATACGCTCCTTTAGACAATGGGAGTAAGCTTCCTGATACCGGCACAACTATATTCACCGTAATGAGCCAACTGGCATTGGAACATAAAGCTATTAACCTTGGCCAGGGCTTTCCTGATTTCAGGATGAGTGAAGAACTGATTGCGTTGGTAAATACTGCTATGCTGCAAGGGCATAACCAGTATGCACATATGTATGGCGTACCATTGCTGCGTGAAAAGCTTGCTGAAAAAATAAGGAAATTATATAACAGTGATGCTAATGCTGAAACGCAGATCACTATAACGCCGGGCGGAACGTATGCTATTTACACAGCCCTTACAAGCATGCTTGAGAAAGATGATGAAGTAATTGTGTTTGAGCCTGCTTATGATAGTTATATCCCTAACATTATTGTAAATGGCGCAAAACCGGTCTTAATACAATTGCAATATCCTGCTTATGATATTCCCTGGCAGGAAGTACATGAAAAGATAACGGCTAAAACCAGAGCCATCATTATTAATTCACCACATAACCCAACGGGCGCTGTAATAAATGAAAACGATATTGAACAATTAAAGCTTATCATTCAAAAACATAAAAATATTTTTATTGTAAGCGATGAAGTGTATGAGCATCTGGTATTTGATGGCATTGCACATCAAAGTATCCTGCGCTACCCTGAATTATCGGAAAGAAGCTTTGTATGTTTTTCATTCGGCAAAACTTATCATTGCACCGGCTGGAAGGTTGGCTATTGCATTGCTTCGCCAGTGCTTATGCATGAGTTCAGAAAAGTGCACCAGTTCAACTGTTTTAGCGTAAACAGTTTTGTTCAGTATGCATTGGCAGAATTTTTAAATAATGAAGATGCGTATTTATCATTAGGCAATTTCATTCAGCATAAAAGAGATTATTTTCAAAGGCTGATGAAGGCTACGGAATTCAGGCCGCTTGCATCGCATGGCAGTTATTTCCAGTGCTACAGCTATAAGGATTTCTCTGATGAAAACGATTTAGAACTGGCTATCCGTTTAACAAAGGAAAATGGCGTAACGGCTATTCCTTTAAGCAGTTTTTATCAAAATAAAAGAGATGATAAAGTGCTGCGTTTTTGTTTTGCCAAAAAAGAAACAACATTAAAAGAAGCCGCCGAAAGGTTAAGCAGGTTGTAAGTCCCCACTGTATTCTATCTTTATTTGAATTGTATTTTGCCTTTTAACCTTTATAAAATCCTTTCACATATTTAATGACGATAAGCTTTAGCATGTTTTAATTTTAATACAGTTAATCTCCCAGCCAATACCATTTATCTGCATTAATTATTAATTTAAAACAAAACCAATGAAAAAACTTACGCTCTTGTAAGCGCTTTTGTAATGTGTGCATTTGCAGCCAATGCCCAATGCGACAAAAAGATAAAATGGAACGCATCAAAAATGGAAATGGTTGATACGGCCGGTAATGTAAGGAGTAAAGATGGCGTTATAACGGTAATTACCGGCGATGGAAAAATTGTGGTAACTGCGCCTGACGATAATGAAGAACTGAACGGTGATATTGCAGAATACGTTTGTAAATGGAAAGACAAGAATAATGGCAGCACAAGTTTTAAAAGTTTACTTACAGATAAAAGTGGTAAAGAACGCCATGCAACCATAACTATAGAAGCAAAAGACGGTAAAGCAGTTATGGTATTTTCTGCCGAGGAAGAATTAACCAAAATGCGGTTGCCAATAGACGCTTATGAAGAAATGGATTAATGCAAGGTCCTTATAATAATCGTTGTGAAATGCCAGGCAGTCTCAGCAGCAATCAATGCTTCTAAACAATACAATTAAAAAAATTGGAGAAGATGAAAGATATTTGCTGGTGAATAATAATTGAAAGCGTGATGGAAGAAGATGCTGCGGTTTTTGTTAAACAAGATTCCATTGTAAGAAAAATATGGGGCAAAGCAGATACGGTGATGTTTATATTCGCCGGTTCTGCTGCTGAATTTGCTTTGAATAAAGCTGTTGACTGGCTTTACTTCACGGGCAAGCTGCCCGCTGACCCCATTGGCCGTTTATTTTCGACAGTGACCTATGCAACAGCCATCATCTTTGCAGATTTGAATAATGCACATAAAGCTATTGACAGGATAACATCTATACATACAGCCGTTGAAAAAGGCAGGAATGCTGTCATTCCTGATTGGGCTTACAGGGATGTGCTGTACATGCTCATTCATTATTCCATTGCATCTTATGAACTGCTGGAAAAGAAGCTAACTGCAGCAGAAAAAGAAGAAGTGTTTGATGTGTTTTACAGGGTGGGCAAACGCATGCATTTAAAAGCATTGCCTACAAGTTATACGTCCTGGGAAATGGATTATGCCGCACATCTTCAGCATGACCTGATGAAAAGCAAATTCACTGTTGATTTGTTTGAACAATACAAGAAGCATCTTGGTGCTTTTCGTTATTATATATTAATTGAAGCACAAAAATTACTGGTGCCAAAACGTGTGCATGAATTGCTGGGGTTTAATAAATTTTCTATAATGCGTATAGTGATTCCGGGTTATAAGCTATCCAGGATGGTTAAACTTGATGGTTTTTTAAAGGCATTGATTTTACCTGAAGCATATAAGCCACGCATAAAACAATTAGATATTGTTTAAACTTTTCTGGCATTTCTTTAGATAGCTAAAGATATATTTGCCGCTCAACTTTAATAACTATTATGGCAGCACTTAACTTAACAATACCGCATAATCTTTCCAAAGAAGAAGCTTTAACCCGCATCAAGAATCTTTTATCCAATCTTAAAGAAGAAAAGAAAGATATAGTTTCTGATATCCAGGAAAACTGGCAGGATAATAAGGGCAATTTTAGTTTTAAAGCCAAAGGCTTTGATCTTGCAGGCGATATTGTTGTGAATGATGCTGATGTGCAGATTAATTCTGATCTTCCTTTTGCCGTTTCATTTTTCAAGAGCGCCATCAGCGATATGATAACGAAGAAAACGAAAGAATTGCTGGCTTAAATAATTTGTATTACTTCAGCAGTTCACAAGGCTTAAGCCCTGTATGCTTTTTAAATGCGGCTGAAAAATGCGAGATGGATGAATAACCCAGCAAATCTGAAACATCCGTTACACTAAGGTTTTTTTCATAGAGTAAATATTTGGCGTGTTCCATACGCTGCTGCTGATAAAAATCGAAAATGGTAGTGCCAAACATCTCTTTAAATCCTTTTTTCAAATAGCATTCGTTAATAGCTACTTTGCGGCTGAGTTCTTTTATGGTAATAGGATTGCCAATGTTATCCAATAAAATTTCACGGGCTTTATAAATACTGTCGCGGCCACTTTCATTTTCAAGAAATTTGCAGGCAAAACCTTCTTCTTTTTCATCAATCAAACATTCAACGCTGTACAATAACAGCTCATGCACTTTTGCATTCGTGTAAACATTTTCCAGTGCGCCTGTAAAATTATTACTCAGCATAGCATCAAGTACCATGCGTTTACGATTGCAAATAGGGAACAGTTTATTGAATGAATAAGGGTATTTAAAAGCAAGCACTTCATCCTTGCGGTTAGTGAGCTTTACATTATGTACAAACTGGTAAAGAAAATTAGTTGAAAAATGAAAGGAGAAAACATCAACCGTATCATGGCTTTTGCAGCCTGCTTCCACTTTGTGCCCGCAGGAGAGACAAGTTTTACCGGAACAATACCTGTTTCCCGTAATACAAAAGCGCATCTCAAAAAAATTTTCATCGGGCTGGTTTTTGCTGTAATGATATACCAGCATGCCCTTATCTTCCGTATTCACAAATTCGGGTGCATTATACCTGCGGATTACGTAATGTGCAGAACCCGGGATCTCCTGTTCTTTCAGCTCCAGCAAATCCATTCTTGAGTCTATAGTATCGCGGTGCGCAGCCTGTAATATGTCCAGCGTTTGCATCATAACGGCTGCAAATGTACGAAATTAACTTGTCTGGCTAGTTTTGTTGCAAATCGGCTTATGGTTAAAAAACAAACCTGTTAAGCTAAATATTAAACTATTTTTTGTGCCTTAGCCTTAATATTTGCTCCACATCAGTCAATGAAAAACCTTTGGCATTCAGTAAAATCAGGAAGTGAAACAGCAGGTCGGCAGCTTCATTCTTAAAAAGTTCATCATTATCATCTTTGGCTTCAATTACCACTTCAACGGCTTCTTCTCCCACCTTTTGCGCAATCTTATTAATGCCTTTTTCAAACAGGCTGTTTACATAAGAGCCTTCCTGTTTCGTTTCCTTTCTCGACCGGATAATCTTTTCCAGTTGATACAAAAAGCTGCCTTCATTTGTTTCATTAAAGCAGGTATCGGCGCCGGTATGGCAAACCGGTCCCGCGGGATTGACTTTTATCAAAATACAGTCATTGTCACAATCGTGTAAAATTTCTTTCAGCAATAAAAAATTACCGCTCGTTTCACCTTTTGTCCAAAGCCTTTGCTTGCTGCGGCTGAAGAACGTTACTTTTTCTTCAACCATAGTTTTATTATACGCCGCTTCATTCATATAACCCAGCATCAAAACTTTATTGGTCGATGCATCCTGCACAATAACCGGAATAAGTTTATCCGGAAATTTATTAAAGTCGGGAAGCGAGCCCCCATCCCCTAAAGGGGAGTTTTTACGTTCGTGATTACTCATTGTATAAAAAATATTTGAATAATTTTTTGGTTACCATCTTTTGTATTTCTATTAAGCACGGTTGTGTCACTCCCTTGTGCTGTATAGTTTTATGGCAGCAAAGGCCCCCCTGCATTAAGAAGCTATTCGCACATTTACACCTTCTTTTTTTAAAAACGCTTTCAGATCGGGAATGCTTATTTCTTTATAGTGAAATAAACTTGCTGCCAGCGCTGCGTCTGCGCCTGCTTCAAACACATCTGCAAAATGCTGCATATTGCCCGCACCGCCACTCGCAATAATCGGAACTGATGAAAATGATTCTACTTGTTTTATTAACTCATTGGCAAAGCCCTGCTTGGTTCCATCATGATTAATAGAAGTTAATAAAATTTCTCCGGCCCCTAAATCAATCGCCTGTTTCATCCACTCAATTGCATTCATCGCAGTGGCCACGCGGCCGCCGTTTAAATAAACAAACCAGTTATCATTTTCAAATTTCGTATCCACAGCCAGCACCGTGCATTGTGTACCAAATTGATTGGCGATCTCTGTAATTAATGCAGGCCTTTTTATAGCTGCTGTGTTAATGGAAACTTTATCTGCCCCCGCATTTAATAAAACACTTACATCTTCAACAGAGCTTATACCACCTCCAACTGTAAAAGGAATATTAATGGCCGATGCTACTTTATTTACCAGTTCTAATAACGTTTTTCGTTTCTCATTGGTGGCAGTAATATCTAAAAATACCAGTTCATCGGCGCCTTGTTCTGCATAAATTGAAGCAAGCTCAACTGCATCACCGGCATCGCGTATGTTCACAAAGTTTACGCCTTTTACAGTGCGGCCATCTTTTACATCCAGACAAGGAATGATTCTTTTTGTAAGCGGCATTTATTGCAAATATTTTTTTAATTGTGATAATTGAATTCTTCCTTCATATAAAGCTTTGCCTATGATAACGCCTGTACAACCGATGGTATTTAATTCATCCACATCATCAATAACGGTAACACCGCCACTGGCAATTAAATGCAGTTGAGGGAATTTCGCCAGTATCTTTTTATATAAATCAACAGATGCACCCTGCAGCAAACCATCTTTTGAAATATCCGTGCAAAAGATATTGTTGATTCCTTTATTTATGTAAGCACTTATATAATTGAAGATATTTATGTTGGCTGATTGCTGCCAGCCATGTATCATAATATTTTCATCTTTTACATCAGCGCCTAATAAGATTTTATCTGCGCCAAATTGTTTTATCCAGTCTTCAACCACTTCCGGTTGTTTTACGGCAATGCTGCCGATGTTAAATAATGTAGCACCTGCCTTTAAAACATTTTGAACATCGCTGGTGGTTTTAATGCCGCCCCCAAAATCAATCTTCAGCTTTGTGGCGTTAGCAACGGCTTCCAATGTTTTTATATTAACAATCTTACCTTGTTTTGCGCCATCCAAATCAACCATATGCAAACGCTGTATGCCTGCATCTTCAAACGCCTTTGCCACATTAACAGGTGATTCATTATAGATTTTTTTTGTATCATAATCACCTTGCGAAAGTCTTACACATTTGCCATCTATAATATCTATTGCCGGAATGATTTCAATCATAATTCAATAAAGTTTTTCAATATTTTCTCTCCTGTTTTGCCCGATTTCTCCGGATGAAATTGCACTGCATAAAAATTATCTTTTTGTAATGCAGCGCTGTATTCAATTCCATAATTAGCTGTTGCTGCTGTATGCGCTGATTTTTCTACATAATAACTATGCACGAAATAGACATATTCTTCCTCATGCAGATCTTTAAACAATGGTCGTTTTAAATCATAGATATTATTCCAGCCCATGTGCGGCACTTTAATATTGCCGGTAAATTTTTTTACCTGTTCATCAAAAACACCAATGCATTTTGTATCGTTCTCTTCGGAATGTTTGCATAACAATTGCATGCCCAAACAAATACCGAGAAATGGTTGTTTGCAATTTTTAATTAACGTATCTAAATTTCTTTCGCTTAAATAATCCATTGCAAAACCGGCAGCGCCTACACCCGGAAAAATAATTTTATCGGCGCTTAAAATTTCCTCCGTATCATCTGTTACAATCGCACTAATGCCTAAACGCTGCAAGCCAAATTCAACAGAGCAAACATTACCTGCATTATATTTTATGATTACAATTTTCATTATAATAAACCTTTTGTTGTGGGCAATGCATCGCTGTTTTCATTTATAGCCACTGCCATTTTTATAGCTTTTGCAAATGCCTTGAATATTGATTCAATTTTATGATGCTCATTATCGCCTTCAGCTTTAATATTCAAATTGCATTTTGCCGCATCACTGAATGATTTAAAGAAATGATAGAACATTTCTGTTGGCACATCGCCCACATATTCGCGTTTAAACTGCACATCCCATACCAACCAGGCCCTGCCACCAAAATCAATGGCTACCTGCGCCAGGCAATCATCCATCGGCAATAAAAACCCATAACGTTCAATACCGCGTTTATTACCTAATGCTTTTGCAATGGCTTCACCCAAAGCAATAGCAGTATCTTCTATGGTATGATGTTCATCAATATGCAGATCGCCATCCACTTTTAAATCAAGGTCTATCAAACTGTGCTTCGATAATTGTTCTACCATGTGATTGAAAAAATTCAATCCCGTATCCACATGATAAACGCTATTGCCATCGAGGTTCATTTTAAGGGCTATTTTTGTTTCATTAGTATTCCGCACATGTGAAATTTCTCTTGCAGATGATTTAATATAACTTGAAATTTCGTTCCAGTCTGCACATGCTTTTGTTTCTTTTTTGGTTTTTATGACAAACTGATCATCAATCTTTTCAACTAAATAATCATAATCAGTAATTCCTTCTAATTTGTTAATGATCTCAAATTGAAATTCGCCATTTAGAATATCAATGCATTGTTGTATGGGATATCCACTCAACGATGTTTCATCAACAACTAAAGAAAGGTGATAACCCAGTTTTTGTATGCGATACAAATTGCTGATCACGGCTTTTTCAAAAACAATATCATTATTGCTTGTATCAACAACAGCATTTATATCAACGAGTAAATTTTTCATGCTTTGTAAGATTTTAGTGCTAACAGTAAAATATCATTTTCTTCAGGCGTCCCCACAGTTATGCGCAAGCTGTTTTCACATAAAGGCTGGCTGCTGCGGTTTCTTACAACGATGGTTCTTGCAACAAGATATTGATATAAATCCTTTGCATCGTCCACTTTTACCAGGATGAAATTGGCATCGGAAGGATAGATGGTTTTAATGAAATCGAATTGCTTGAAACCTTCCAGTAATCTTATCTTCTGTTGAATTAAAATGTTCGTTTTTTCTTTAGCCTGCTGTTCATTTTGCAAAGCCTGCAAAGCCAGTTGCTGCGTAGCTTCACTAATATTATACGGCGGCTTTATTTTGTTAAACACATGAATAATTTCTTTTGATGTATAAGCAAAGCCAATTCTCAAACCTGCCAGGCCCCATGCTTTAGATAAGGTTTGTAACACCACAAGGTTAGGAAACTCATTTAATCTTTGAGACCATGATTGTGTTCCCGCAAAATCAATATAAGCTTCATCCACCGCTACAATGCCATTAAAATTTTTTAATAACCATTCAATGCTGGTGGGTTCTAATAAGTTGCCGGTTGGATTGTTTGGTGAGCAAACAAAGATGATTTTGGTGTTATTATCAATGCCGTTTTTTACTGCATTAAGATCTATCTGGTAATCTTCTGTCAATAACACTTTGTTGATGGCAATATCATTTATTTCTGCACTTACTTCATACATGCCATATGTAGGAGGAAAGATGAGAATATTATCAACACCGGGATTACAAAAGGCTCTTATCAATAAATCAATCGCTTCATCGCTTCCATTTCCAACGAAAATATTTTCTGCAGGAACATCTTTAATAAGACTGAGTTTTTGTTTTAATTGTTTTTGTTGGGGATCAGGATAACGATGAAAATTATTATTCAATGTTGAGCCTAAACTGTTTTCGTTGGCATCCAGAAATATTTGTGCCTCGCCCTCAAACTCTGAACGTGCAGAAGAATAAGGGATTAATTTTTTTACGTTGCTTCTAAGAATATTATCCAAACTAAACTCAGCCATATATTTATTTAAACTGTTATCAATTGTTTGTATTGCTGCTATCGGTCTGAGGCTTTTGAAGCGTCAGACCGCGTTATTTTTTCAATCTCACCATAACCGCATTTGCATGCGCCTGCAAGCCTTCTGCTTCGGCCAGCGTGGTTACTGCTTTGCTTATATTTTGCAAACCTTGCTTCGTTAATTGCTGAAAGGTTATCTTCTTATAAAAACTATCCAATGAAACACCGCTGTATGCTTTTGCAAAACCATTGGTAGGTAAAGTATGATTGGTGCCGGAAGCATAATCGCCAACGCTTTCCGGCGAATAATGGCCAATAAAAACAGAACCTGCATTGGTAATTTGTGTAGCAATAGCCTCAGCGTTGTTGCAACTGACAATTAAATGTTCCGGTGCATATTCATTCATCAATTCAACGGCTTCATTCAAATCGTGCGCTAAAATTGCTTTGCTGTTTTGCAATGCGCCGGCAGCAATATCTTTTCTTGGCAAAGCTTCTAATTGCTCTTTTAAAGCTTCCAGTGTTTTTGTGATAACAACTTCTTTATCTGTAACTAAAACAACCTGCGAATCTTTTCCATGTTCGGCCTGCGATAAAAGGTCTGCCGCAACAAAATTTGCATCAGCGGTTTCATCTGCTATTACTGCTACTTCGCTTGGGCCGGCAGGCATATCAATGGCAAGGCCTTCAGCATTTACCAGCATTTTAGCGCAGGTTATATATTGATTGCCCGGCCCGAAAATCTTATGTACTTTATTAATTGTTTTTGTTCCATAGGCCATCGCCGCAATTGCCTGGGCGCCCCCAATCTTATAGATTTTGGTAATACCGATTTGCTGTGCCGCATATAAAACGGCAGGATGCACCAGGCCGTTTTGTTGTGGTGGCATGCACAAAATAATTTCCTGGCAACCGGCAATTGTAGCGGGCACACCAAGCATGATTAATGTAGAAAACAATGGTGCTGTGCCACCGGGAATATATAAGCCC
>JAEWBD010000045.1 GCA_023391315.1 Bacteroidota bacterium
ACAATAACCAGCTGGACCAGGTAATAGAAGTTGGTTATGGTACGCAAAGAAAGAAAGATGTAACCGGCGCTGTGCAAACGGTTGATATGGGAAAGCTGCAGGACCTTCCTGTATCGCAGATTGCGCAAAAACTGCAGGGCAAGCTTGCAGGTGTGCAGATCAACCAGAATACAGGACAGCCGGGTAAAGGCATGTCTGTAAGAATTCGTGGACAGTTATCTGTTTCTGCAGGCAGTGAGCCTTTGTATGTGGTAGATGGTTTTCCTATTGTAGGTAATATAGGTTCACTTAACCCTGATGAAATAGAAAGTATCTCCATTTTAAAAGATGCGGCCTCTACTTCTTTGTATGGCTCCCGCGCTGCCAATGGTGTTGTGCTTATTACAACAAAATCGGCAAAGATGGGGCAAACAAGCATTAATGTTAATGCTTATGTGGGTATGCAGGAAGTGCCAAAACATGGCCGCATAAAAATGATGGATGCTGTGGAGTTTGCACAATTTAAAAAAGAATACTATGAAGATGAAGGCCAGCCGGTACCCGAAGAATTTCAAAACCCTTCTATCTACCAGGGTAAGAACAACGACTGGTATGGAGCTTTGCTTCAAAAGGCGCCAATTCAAAGTTATAATGTTACCATCGCTACCAGGAATGATAAACTGAATGCGGCCGTAGTTGCTGGTGTGTTTAACCAGGAAGGCGTTGTGCTGAATACAAAATATCAGCGCTATTCTTTAAGAATGAATTTGGATTATAACATTTCCAGGAAGGTTAAAATAGGGTTTGATCTTGCCCCATCTTATATTTATGATAACCAGCCGCAAACAGATGGAGACCGCGGAACCGGGCTGCTTTTTGATGCCTTGCATACATGGCCGGTTATGCCTATCTATGATGAAAACGGCGAGCTAACAAAATATAATCAATTCCCGGCAAGCACAGGTAATATTTATGCATATCCAAACTGGGTGCGTGCATCCACTGAAATTACGGATGAAACAAGATTTATCAACCTGCTCAGTAATGCATACGCGCAGTATGAACCCATAAAAGGACTGGTATTAAAGTCAAGCATGAACGTTCAGTATATCGGAACCAAATACTTCTACTTTAATCCGTCAACTGCAACGTATGCTATTAATGTACCCATTCCCACAACAGCAGTATCAAGAAGGTTTAGTCAGGATGAAGTTACCTGGCTGAATGAAAATTTAGCCACTTATACAAGGGATATTCATGATCATCATTTTGAATTGCTCGCAGGGTTTACCAATCAAAAATATAATTACAGTACAACTGTTATCCGGGCTGATACTTACCCCGACGACAGGATTAATACCATTCAAAGCGCTGTAAATATTTCCAGGGGTAGCAATAATACTTATAATGACCTGCAGGATTGGACATTATCTTCATTTCTTTCAAGGTTAACATATAACTATAGAGGCAAATACCTGTTTACCGCTGCCATACGCAGTGATGGTTCTTCCCGTTTTGGTGCCAACAACCGCTGGGGTACATTTCCTTCTGTATCTGCCGGCTGGATTATGTCTGATGAAAATTTCTTTAGCAGCATACGACCAATCTCTTTTGCAAAAATCCGCGCCAGCTATGGTGTAATCGGCAACAATAATATTGGTAATTATACACAGTATGCTTTGGTGAACAATACAGTTAATGCTGTTTTTAATGATAATGTGGCCACAGGCGCAGCAGTTACATCGCTTGCTAACAGTAATCTTGGATGGGAAACTACCAAAGCATATGATGCCGGTATTGACCTGGGCCTCTTCCATGACAGGATACAGTTTACGTATGATTATTATTTAAAGCATACAGCCAATCTTTTGTACAGTGTGCAGGTGCCGCAGGAATCAGGCTTTGGTAATTTCAATGATAATATAGGTGAGATAAAATTCTGGGGCCATGAGTTTTCTGTTACAACCAGAAATACCGTTGGTAAATTTCAATGGACTACCAATGCCAATATTTCTTTCAACAGGAATAAGGTACTGGAATTAGCTGATGGTATTGACCGCGTATACGGCTCATTTAATATAACTCAGGTTGGGCAGCCTTTTGGTGTGTTTTATGGTATGCAAAAGTTAGGGCATTATGAAAATCAGAAAGATCTTGAAAGCTCTCCTGTTATTCCGGGCCGCTCTACGGTTGGAAGCATTAAATTAAAAGACGTGAATGGTGACGGTGTGATCACTTATGGCGGCGACAAGGATGACCGCACTATCATTGGTTCGCCCTTCCCCAAATTTATTTATGGTATTACCAACACGATCAACTACCGCAATTTTGATTTCTCGGTTGTAGCATCAGGCTCTTATGGCAACCAGTTATATATGCGCCACCTGTATAGCCTTGCTAACCTTGATGGTGTATTCAATATGGTTGAAAGGGTAAAAGACCGCTGGCGTTCCGAAGAAAATCCGGGTGATGGATTTTTTGGAACTACAGTTGGTGGCGGTAATGTTACAGGCGTGGAAAGAGACTGGGCAAACAGTCAGTTCGTGGGCAATGCATCTTTCTTCACCATTAAAAATATTACGCTGGGATATACAGTTGGTTTTAAAAGTAAATCTATTAGATCGGCAAGGCTATATGCTTCTGTTCAGCAGGTGTATGTATTTACAAATTATTGGGGAGGTCCCAATCCTGAAACAAGTTTCACCAACGATAACTTAAGCCAGGGTATAGACTTGTCAAGTTTCCCTATCCCACGTACTTATACGTTAGGTGTTAATGTAAATTTCTAACAGCTTTTACAGAACAATCTTTTCAATTTTAATGCTTATCAAGATGAAAAATAAAATGTATATAATATTATTGCTCGGTACAGTAATAATGTTTGGCAGTTGTAAAAAATTCCTGGATATAGTACCTGAAACTTCATTAAGTTCGGCTACTTTTTTCAAAACAGAATCAGATTTTGCACAGGCTGTAAATGCTGCTTATGCGCCATTGCGCTCTATTGCAAACAATAACGCCTGGGTATTGGAAGAATTGCACTCTGATAACACTTACTATGCCCGCAACACTTTATTCGGTGCAGTAGATAATACAGAGAATGTGGCAGATTTTGCAGTGCCTACTTCAGATGGTATAACCACCAATACAAGAGTGCGTGATTTGTACCGCCAGGAATACCAGATAATTTCCCGTACAAACCAGATCCTTGCTTCAATAGATGAAGTTGATTTTGATGCCGCTTCCAAAAGTAACCTTAAGGGGCAGGCTTTATATTTAAGGGCTTACGCTTATTTTGAACTGGTACGTTTATTTGGTAAAGTGCCGCTTCATTTAACGCCGGTTACTAACAGGGAAGAAGCAGCCTTGCCCTTATCTTCCGTTGATTCTATTTACGATCAGATTAAAAAAGATGCCAGCGAAGCAGTAACACTGCTGCCCGTTAAATCCAAGCAGGAAGCAGGCCGGGCCACTTCAGGCGCTGCCGCAACTTTACTCGCAAATGTTTATATCGAGCTTAAAGACTGGGCTTCCGCAGAAGGCTTATTAAAAACGATTGTACAAAGTGGTGAGTATAAATTGATGGATGATTATAATGATGCATTTTCAAATTCATCTTCCAATAAAAATAATATTGAGTCAGTATTTGAAGTGCAGTTTAAAGAAGGCTCGGACGGATATAACGGAAACTTTATGTATGCATTTTTGCCACGTCCTATGCTGGCGGAAGAAGTAGAAACCATTACGCATGTTTCTAACCCGCAGCCGCTTTCAGAAGAAGGTAATAATATTCCTACGCCGGATATTATTGCTGCCTACGAAGAAGGCGATAAAAGAGAGGACGCTTCTATAGCGTACATAACACTGAGCACATCATTACGCGACAATAAAGTTTATCCTTACATAAAAAAATATGCAAAAACGCATGCGCTGCAGGGCAATACAGGAACTGACTGGCCGGTTTACCGTTATGCAGAAGTATTATTATTTTTAGCCGAAGCATTAAATGAAGGAAACAAGCCATCAGAAGCGGCAACTTATCTCAACATGGTGCGTGCCCGTGCCGGTTTAAAAGCAACAACAGCAGTATCACAATCCGATATGCGTGATGCTATATTCAATGAAAGAAGGGTTGAGCTGGCATTTGAAAATAAACGCTGGTTCGACCTGGTAAGAACAGGCCGGATGAAAGATGTAATAACAGCATACGGGCAAAGGGTTGTGGGCAACCCGCTGGATTATTATTATCCTTCAGGTGCTAAACCACCAAGCAATGCATTTACTGTATTGGATACAGTTTATCCGTTGCCTGCTGAAGAAGCGGCCTTAACTCCTTATTTTTAAATTTTATGAATAGATAAAGCATAAATAAATAGTTTTAAAGCCGCTAACATATCATCTAACGATAATAGTTACCGGCTTTAAATTTTTTTTCATTGATGTAGAAATTTTATTACATGAACAAAAAGAACAATTTTTTCGTACGACTTTTTCCCGCAGTTTTTGGATTAATTTTTTTGGCAACAACGGGCTGTAACCAAACTGAATCGCACCAGGAAAGTTCAGATCCCAAATTAGCCAAGTTGAAAATTCCCGAAGGCTTTCATGCAGAGCGCCTGTATAATCCTTCAGATAACAACGAAGGTTCTTGGGTGGCTATGACGTTTGATGACAAAGGGCGCATTATTGCCTGTGATCAATATGGCTATCTCTATCGCATTACGGTGCCGCCTGTTGGTGCAGATACTAATACTAATAAAATGAAGGTTGACAGGCTGGAAATTAATGTGCCGGGCGATACTTCTCATGCCCGCATAAAAATGGGGTTGGCGCATGGCCTGTTATGGGCATACAACAGCTTGTATGTGGTGGTAAATGATGAAGGGCAAAAAGACAGCGTTACGAGGCCAAGTGGTTTATACCGCCTGCAGGATACCAACGGCGATGATGAATTTGACAAGATTTCTATGATGAAACGGTTATACGGTAATGGTGAACATGGTCCGCACAGTATAATCTTATCACCCGATAAAAAATCTTTGTATGTAATAGCCGGCAACTTTACCGATCTGCCTGAAATGGATAACTACTATCTTCCCAAAACCTGGAAGAATGATAACTTATTGCCTTTACTGCTCGATCCGAACGGGTTTGGTAACGACCGCCAGCCGCCTGGTGGCTGGATTGCCAAAACAGATTCTGTTGGGTCACGCTGGGAACTTTTCAGTTCCGGTTTCCGCAATCCTTTTGATATAGCTTTTAATGAAGACGGTGAATTGTTCACCTATGATTCTGATATGGAATGGGATATGGGGCTTCCCTGGTACAGGCCCACACGTATTTGCCATGTAACCAGCGGTTCTGAATTTGGCTACCGCGAAAACAATGGCAAATGGTCGCCGGCCTATCCTGATAATGTTCCCGCTGTTTTGAATATTGGCCCCGGTTCGCCCACCAATGTTATGAGCGGGATGAATACGCGTTTCCCCGAAAAATACCGCAGGGGGTTATTTGCATTTGACTGGAGCTATGGCATTATTTATCATATCGCCCTGGAGCCCGAAGGTTCTACATATAAAGGCAAAGCTGAAGAGTTTATTTCAGGCTCTCCGTTGCCGCTCACAGATGGTGAAATAGGCCCTGATGGCGCCTTGTATTTTCTTACCGGCGGCCGCAGGATAAACTCTGATGTTTACCGTGTTTATTATGGTAAAAATGATTTAAAAACAGAGCCTTTAAAAGTTGACGAATCTTCTGATGCTGCCAAGGCTCGGGAAACAAGAAGAAAGCTTGAAGCTTTCCAGGAAAAAACAGATGCTTCAACGCTTGATGTGGCCTGGCC
>JAEWBD010000053.1 GCA_023391315.1 Bacteroidota bacterium
TTAATCCTAACGCCGGGCCGGAGGGAGGCAACGGGGGCAGGGGGGGCCATATAATATTAAAGGGCAATAAACAATTGTGGACGTTGCTCCATCTTCGTTATTATAAAAATGTGATTGCAGAAAACGGTGAAGGCGGCAATAAGAATAACTGCACCGGAGCTGATGGTGGGGATATAATTATTGAAGTGCCGCTTGGCACTATTGCCCGAGATGAAGAAAGCGGTAGAATGGAAGCGGAGATTTTGGAAGACGGCCAGGAAGTTATCTGGCTTCGTGGCGGAAGGGGTGGATTGGGTAACGCCAATTTTGCTACGGCCACTAACCAGGCGCCCGAATATGCGCAGCCGGGTGAACCGGGTGTGGAAGCATGGAAAACACTCGAATTAAAAGTGCTGGCCGATGTGGGGCTGGTGGGTTTTCCCAATGCAGGAAAATCAACTTTATTATCTGTACTTACAGCAGCAAAACCAAAAATTGCTGACTATGCATTTACCACTTTAACGCCCCAGTTGGGCATGGTGGAATACAGGGATGGAAGATCTTTTTGTATTGCCGATTTGCCCGGTATAATTGAAGGTGCTGCCGAAGGCAAGGGCCTGGGCCACCGCTTTTTAAGGCATATTGAACGCAATGCTGCTTTATTGTTTGTAATACCCGCCGACAGCAATGATCATAAAAAGGAATTTGAGGTACTGCTGAAGGAGCTGGAAGAATATAATCCTGAATTAATGCAGAAAGAGTTTTTGATTGCCATCACCAAAAGCGATTTGCTGGATGATGAATTAAAAACAGCCATAAGAAATGAGTTTGACAAAGAAACAAGGATAGTATTCATTTCTTCTTTTACCCAAAAAGGTCTTGTTGAATTAAAAGATCTGCTATGGAAAACCATAAATAGCCAGGCTGATTAAAGAGATGTTGTTATTTTAAAGTTATCAATCTGAAGATAAATGTTTGGATGTCAATCACCTTGTAATTTTATCCCATAAAAATTACTAATGTAAGGTTACTTTTTTCTTTTAACAGTATTAATGTGTAATTAATACGCAATTGTTCTTAACTTTGTATCTAAATTAAGCTAACCGAACCATTCATGCCATAGTTGTTTGCCGCCGATTGTATTGCCTCGCGGTTGATTGTCGAAATGAATAATTTTTTTGACATTAAAAAAAAACAACAATTATGACAAAGGCAAATTTAAAATTCTCAAGCAAGAAATTAATCGCAGCAGCATTTTTATCAGCTTCAGTATTACTTACTTCTCTTACAACTAACGCCGCCATATATAACAAAAACATCGAACTGGTTTCCGGTGAAAAAAGCAATATTGCCCTTACCGCTAATACCAACGATGCATTATTGTTCAAATTAAATGTGAACAATGAAAAAGGCGACAAGTTTATCGTAACTATTAAAAATGATGCCGGCGATCTTTTATTCTCCCGTGCATTCAGCGATGTGAATTTCAACAGGCAATTTAAATTGCTTAAAGGTGAGCAGGCAAATACACGTTATTACATTAACATTACTTCAGACAACAAAGTTCTTGAAGATTCTTATGTAGTAAGTTCCACTGTGCGCACTGTAAATGATGCAGCAGTAAACAAGCTTTAACATTAAAATTGTTTCTATAAAGCTTCCCTTTTACGTTTGTGTTTTAGGGAAGCTTTTTTATTGGGGGTGCTATAACATTTAATTACAATAATCTTTGGATTACAGATTTTACCTTTGCACTTCACAATAAAAAAGGATTTTTACAGTTTTATAAAAAATCATCCGATTTTTAGAGGCCATCCGGTCTGAATCCTTTTAGAAAATTTAAAAAATCTTATAAGCCTGATGAAGAAATTGTTATTAGTGGGTGCTGTATGTATTACCATATTTACCTCTATGATTGCTGCAAAAGGAAAAGAAACTGCCGCCCTGAACTCAAACTCTAAAGCCGTTAATACTACAAACAAATCTGTGAATACAGAAGCGGTTATTAATTATTGGGTTGATTCATTGTATGCTCAAATGCAATTGGAAGAAAAGGGTTTGTCCCGTTCTGTTTTTTTTGAAGCTTATAAAGGGTATGAATATTTGCTTTCTGCCGGTAAACTGCAAAAGCAAGGTTTCCTAACCATTTGCGATTACAGCCAGCCCAGCAATAAGAAAAGATTATATGTGATTGACGTAGATAAAGCAAAACTGCTTTTTAATACCTACGTATCACATGGCCGTAATTCCGGTAATGATTATGCTACAAGCTTTTCAAACAGGAATAATTCGCATAAAACATCTTTAGGGTTTATGTGCACTGCCGAAACCTATAATGGAGATAACGGTTACAGTCTTCGGCTTGATGGATTGGAAAACGGTTTTAATGATAATGTAAGAACCCGCGCTATTGTAATGCATGGCAGTAATTATGTAAGCGGCCAGCGTGCTTCAAAAGGTACGATGATGGGCCGCAGTTACGGTTGCCCTGCTGTACCTGCAAAAGAAGTTAAAAGCATTATTAATACCATTAAAGGTGGAAGTTGTTTCTATAGCTATTATCCTGATAAAACTTATACAACTGCATCAAAAATTCTCAATGCAGATTTTGTTTGGCCTTTAACGCAAACGCCGCAGCTCGCATCTGTAAAATTGCCTGATTCGCTGGCAAAAATATATACGCAGTCAGAAGCGCTTAGCTTAAATTAAACTTGCAATTGGGATCAATATATTATTAAACCGTTCTACAACTTATTTCATTAAAAATTCTTATAAAAGGCTGTTGAGCATAATCATTGTGTATGATTTGTTGCTCAGCAGCTTTTGCATTTCTTTTGCTGCTTATATACTTATTTTAATTTAAAAGCACTTTAATAAACGCCGGTTTATATATGCTGAATGTTGAAACTTTTTTAAACAGTCGGTTGCCTGTTCCGCATTAACAAAACACTAAATTTTAAACAGCATACCATACACATCAGCTTAACCGTTATGATGATTGTATTTTCGTAGTCATGTTCCGTTACATTTTAATTTTTCTTTTTTGCTTTACCGGCACAGTGGTTAAAGCCCAGGTAAATGCAGAAGATATCAGTTCCATGCAAAAGCAGGAAGACAGCCTGAAATATTATGCTAAAGGCATGGTATATGATTCCATGGCTGAAAACAGGTTTTATTTCGACAGTGTTTTTATTCGCCGGTTTGTAGCGGCATTAAAAACACCGCATTCATTCCAATATCCTTTCGACTCATTAATTACCATATCACGGTTATATGCGCCCGATAGCAGCTTCAGGATTTTTACCTGGCAATTGCGGCGTGATGAAAGTTATTACCGGCAGGAGGGCGCCATTCAAATGAGAACAAAAGATGGATCGCTCAAACTATTTCCATTGTTTGATGTATCTGATTATGCTTCCGTGCCAACCGATTCAATCCGCACAAATAAAAACTGGATAGGCGCTATTTACTATAATATCATTGAAAAAGAATTTAAAGGCAAAAAATATTATACACTGTTTGGCTATGATGATAACGATATGGCCAGCACACGAAAATGGCTTGAGATATTAACTTTTAATGCAGCGGGAGAGCCGGTTTTCGGCGGTCATTATTTTACCTATAAAGATGATGAATTGAAGGCGCCGCAACCTGTTGACCGTTTCCTGCTCGAATACCAAAAAGATGCGCGGGCAAGGCTGGTGTACGATCCTGAACTGGATATGATTGTTTTTGATCATTTGATAAGTGAAAACAACCAGCCGCAAAAAAAGTTTACACTTATTCCCGATGGCGATTACGAGGCATTTAAATGGCAGAATGGTAAATGGGTGCATGTTTCAAAACTGTTTAATCAATCTTTAAAAGATGGCGAGGCGCCGAGGCCGGAACCTATATATGATAAGGAAGGAAGCAGCATGAAGCCGTTAAAAGAAAAAAATAAATGACTGCACGGCGAGGATCGTCAAACGTAATGGCTATACTTTATTTTAAATTTTACCTGATTGAAATGCGGCTTATTTACTCAGTTGGCTTTCTTTCTCCAAATATTAAACTTCCAACGCGTATCATCGTGCTGCCTTCTTCAATGGCAATTGTGTAATCTGCTGTCATGCCCATAGAAAGCGTTGATAGTTGGCAGTTGACAGTTGACAGTTTTGACTGTAGTGATTTTAAATATTGAAATTCTTTTCTAATTTGATTTTCATCGTTCGTAAAACTTGCCATGCCCATCAGGCCAGCAATATTTACATTTTTCATGTTCAGATTTTCAAGTTCCCTCATTAGCGCATTGGCTTCTTCCTCATCCAGGCCAAACTTGGTTTCTTCCTGTGCAATATGTATTTGGAGCAGGCAGGTTGTTGTTACATTTATTTTAGCCGATTGTTTATTAATTTCTTTCAGCAGCTTAAAACTGTCAACGCCGTGAATCAATGCTGCAATGCCCACAATCTGCTTCACTTTATTGGTTTGCAGATGGCCGATAAAATGCCAGCGTATATCTTTTGGAAGCTGCTGTTGTTTTTCAATAAACTCCTGCACATAATTTTCCCCAAAATCCCTTTGCCCTAAATTGTATAAAGCAAGTATGTCTTCAACCGGTTTTGTTTTACTTACGGCAACAAGCGTTACGTTGTGCTGTTTACATTCTTGTACCAACTTATTATAGGCTTCAATATTCATCTGTCTGATTTAAAAAATACCCGCGAATATTCATTAAAAATTGATGTGCAAACTTAAAACACAAACTTAACTTCGTAGCCATGATGCAGTTTCACCGTAACAATTTATCAAACGAACAGCTTGCTGATTTCTATAAAAAATTATTGCTGCCGCGCATGATTGAAGAAAAAATGCTGGTGCTGCTGCGGCAGGGAAAAATCTCAAAGTGGTTTAGCGGGATAGGGCAGGAGGCCATTGCCGTTGGTGCAACGCTTGCCCTGCAGCCCGATGAATGGATAATGCCATTGCACCGTAATCTTGGCGTTTTCACAACACGTAATATGCCGCTGCACAAATTATTTATGCAATGGCAGGGCGGCGCAGATGGTTACAGCAATGGGCGGGAACGCAGCTTCCATTTTGGCAGTAAACAGCATCATATCTGCGGCATGATCTCGCATCTTGGCCCGCAATTGTCAATTGCAGATGGTGTGGCATTAGTCCATAAATTAAAAAGGGAACAAAAGCTTTCGCTGGCATTTACCGGTGAAGGTGGCACAAGTGAAGGCGATTTTCATGAAGCTTTGAATGTTGCGGCAGTGTGGAATTTGCCGGTAATATTTTTAGTGGAAAATAATGGGTATGGATTAAGTACGCCAACCAATGAACAATACTGTTGCGAAAATTTGGTTGACCGTGCCAAAGGTTACGGCATGGAAGGTGTATTGATTGATGGCAATAATATTTTAACGGTTTATGATACCATAAAAGGCGTGCGTGATTATTGCATTCAACAGCAGCGGCCTTATTTAATTGAATGTAAAACCTTCCGGATGCGCGGGCATGAAGAAGCCAGCGGTATAAAATATGTGCCGCCGCATTTATTTGAAGCATGGAAAGAAAAAGACCCGGTTATAAACTATGAAAACTATTTGCTAAACGAAACTGTGTTGATAAATGAATCAATTCAATCTATAAAAGATGAGATAAGAAATTATATAGAAGAAGAACTGGCAATTGGTTTTGCAGCGCCATCAATTGTTGTGAATACGGCAAACGAATTAAAAGACGTATATGCCCGGCAGTCAATGGTTGACAGTAAACGGTCAGCAATAAAACTTGTTGATAACAGTCTTCCTGATAAACAGCAACCTGCAACCGGTAGCGATATGCGTTTGGTAAATGCCATCAGCAATGGATTAAAGCAAAGCATGAGAAACCATCCCAATCTCATTTTAATGGGCCAGGATATTGCTGAATATGGCGGCGCTTTTAAAATTACGGAAGGCTTTGTTGACATGTTTGGCAAAGAGCGTGTGCGCAATACGCCTTTATGTGAAAGTGCAATCGTTGGTGCAGCGCTTGGTTTAAGTATGGAAGGTTTTAAGGTAATGATGGAGATGCAGTTTGCCGATTTTGTAAGTGTTGGATTTAACCAGATTGTAAACAATCTTGCAAAAATTCATTATCGATGGGGACAAAATGCTGATGTTGTTATACGCATGCCCACAGGCGCTGGTGTAGGCGCCGGGCCTTTTCATTCACAGAGCAACGAAGCCTGGTTTGTGCATACACCGGGATTAAAAGTTGTGTATCCCTCAACGCCCATGGATGCCAAGGGTTTGCTGATTGCTGCCCTTAATGATCCCAATCCTGTTTTGTATTTTGAGCATAAGGCTTTATATAGAAGCATAAGCGGCCATGTGCCTGATGATGATTATGAAATAGAAATTGGTAAAGCCAAAGTGGTTCAATATGGTGAAGATATTTCTGTTATAACGTATGGCGCCGGTGTGCATTGGGCACTTGAGTATGCTAATGCGCATAAAGATATTTCATTAGATATAACCGATTTAAGAACCTTATTGCCGCTGGATTACGATGCCATAAAAAGAAGCGTTCAGCGTACAGGCAAAGTTTTGGTATTGCATGAAGATACCTTAACGGGCGGCATTGGCGGTGAGATTGCCGCATGGATAAGTGAGCATTGTTTTGAAATGCTGGATGCGCCTGTTGTGCGCTGTGCATCGCTGGATACGCCTGTGCCTTTTAATATTGAATTGGAAAAAAATTTTTTGGCAAAATCAAGGTTAGATGCGTGTGTGCAAAAGCTTATTAACTATTAAGCTGTAATAATAAGATTAGCTTATTTTTCTACAAGATCATCCACAACAATATCTTTTTCTTTTTTGTTATAAAATATCATACCCAGCATCATAATAAAGCTGGTTACGATGACCACAAAAAATAAAATGCCGGCCTGCAGCTTCTCCGGGTGATATGATTCGGGTATCTTATAAAATAATACGATGGTTATTAATCCACGCGGAATAAAAAACACTTCCGGGTAAACGCTTTCCCTTAAAAAATCGCGCAGGTATATAAAACGTATTATCAATAATATCAGTACAATTATGCTGCCTACAAGTATAACATCTGTTGAGCCAATGGCCTGTATGTTTATGGAATAACCAAATAATAAAAAGAAAAATGTACGTATTAAAAATGAACTTTCAGCCGTAATGGAATGCAGCAAGTGCGTGGCTTCTGTGGCTTTTTCTCCTGAAAACAACCCTCTTATTTTTGGAACTTTTACCAGGTGCCAGTTATTCATTAATAATCCGAAAAAAAGAATAATGATGAGCGATGGAAGGTTTAGAAGTTTGCCGCCTTCATACAAAATAATCAGTACGGCAAACACGAGGAAAAACTTAACGCTCATTTTTGATTTGGCAAGGATAATAAACAGCAGCACGGAAAAAACCACGGAAAGGATAATGGCGATGGCAATGCTTAAAAAGAATGTGCTTATGGCAAGCACCGAGAAAATTTCCCTTGCCGTAAAATAATTAAAAAGAATGATTCCTAATATATCGGAAAATGAGGCTTCATACACAAGGAATTCCTTTTTCTTTTCCGATAAATGATGCAGGCTTGGAATTACAATTGAACTGCTCATTACCGAAAGCGGAATAGCGTAAACAATACAATCCCGTACATCCTGGTGCAATAAAAAATATAAGGCAGCGCTTATGGCTGTTACAGAAAGTATTAATATAAAAAAGGCTGCAAAAAACGAGCGGCTAATCAGCCTTACCTTATTGCGCCCAAGCTTCAGGTCAAGCCCGGCTTCCAGCACAATCATAATTAAACCAACAGATCCAAAATATTCAACCGTATTATCGGCAACGGGTAACTGCCATCCGTTTGCATTGGCAATTCCACGCAGTGCAATGCCCGCTGCAAGCAGCAGCAACACAGAAGGCACTTTTATATAATTGGAGATAATGGAAAAAAGATAGGAAACAACAATTACACCACTCAATAAAATCAAAACCCATTCAGGGGAAAAATTTGTCATACTACTTATTTACTCAATAATTACAATTGTAAAATTTGACAAAATGAAATTTAAAGAAAACATAAATAAACCATTTTAAACAACAGTTTGCATTATTTTTTGAAATTCAATTCGGGCTTGTTTTTTGGGATGTAAGATTCAGAAGAACAATTGTATAAATCGGGGATACTTAAATAAACCTGCCGTTTATTATTACTTTATCAATAAGGTTATTGCCAAAAGAATAAGGCAGGTAAGCCAGCGATGGAACCGGCCTGGTAAATATAAGATTGGCCTTTTTGCCAATGGTTATGCTTCCGGCCTCATGCTGTAGCTGCATGGCATAAGCACCGTTAATAGTAGCAGCATTAACAGCTTCTTCCGGCAGCATGCGCATTTGAATGCATGCCATGGAAACAACTGTGTTCATATTGCCCGAAGGCGATGAGCCCGGATTATAATCGGAGGCTAAAGCAAGGGCGGCGCCGGCATTAATTAGCTTTCGTGCCGGCGGGTACTGCATTCTTAAAAAATAAGCGGCAGTTGGCAATAACGTGCCAATAGTTGCACTTGTTGAAAGCTTTGCTATTTCATCCTCATTCATTGTTTCCAGATGGTCAGCGCTTAATGCATTCAATTCAATGGCAGCCTCAATGCCACCAATACTGTTTAACTGGTTCACATGGAGTTTGGGCCGCAAGCCATATTGTATGACGGCTTCACAGATGCGTTTTGT
>JAEWBD010000062.1 GCA_023391315.1 Bacteroidota bacterium
TTCTATAGCCCCTTTGGCAGAAGTGGTTGTGTGATCTATAATAGCAGCGCCCGCTTTCAACCCTCCGGAGGCATTTTTCAATACTTCATCAACCACCGCATCATCTTTAAGCGTAAGATGAATAACATCCGCATTCTTTACAGCTTCAATTATATCTTCAAAAGCCTTTGCACCAAAGGTTTCCAGGGCTTTTGCCTTTGATGCGGTGCGGTTCCATACCTGTACGTTTTCGCCTTTTTGCAACATGGCCTTAACGAAATTGGAACCTAGTAAACCCATTCCTAAAAAAGCTTTCATGATCATTATGTTTTGGTAAATATACAAAGCCTCGTTTTTGGCAGCAGGCCGAAATTATTGTTCAGCATTTTAAATAATTGCTCGCTTGTCATCAAATTTCAAATACATTATTTTTGAAAAGCCGTAATAATGATACTTACATTAAACGAAGCACGGCAACATTTTAATTTTATTCACTCATATCAATCAATAAAAATTCAATTATGTCGAAACAAAACCAGGCATCACGCAGAAAATTCCTGCAACAGATTGGCGCTACGAGTTTATTGGCTGCAGCTTCTCCTTTAAGCAGCCTTGCAGCAAAAGAAAAAGCAGAAGAAAGAATTTTACACTACGAAAAAAAGATTTCATCTGCAGATAAGATCCGTGTAGGCGTTATTGGTTTTGGCATACAGGGCCATTATGACCTGGCCACCGCTTTGCAGGTGCCCGGCGTTGAGCTGGCTGGCATTTGCGATTTATATACCGGCAGATTAGAAAACGCAAAAGAGTTATATGGTAATGATTTATTCACAACGAGAAATTATAAAGAACTTTTAGATAAAAGCGATATTGACGCGGTAATAATTGCCACCACCGATTGCTGGCATGCGCGTATTACCAAAGACGCATTGGCAAAAGGAAAAGCAGTGTATTGTGAGAAACCCATGGTGTATAAAATAAGCGAAGGCATGGGCGTAATTGAAGCGCAAAAGAAATACGGCAAAGTGTTACAGGTGGGCAGCCAGCGTGTGAGCAGCATTGGCCTGGCAAAGGCAAAAGAATTACTGGCCGCCGGTGAGATAGGTAAATTAAATATGGTGAATGCGGTGTACGACAGGCAAAGCTCCATCGGTGCATGGGAATATACCATTCCGGATGATGCAAGCGCCGCAACAACAGACTGGGAACGCTTTATTGAAGTAACAGAGAAGATGCCGTATGATTCCAAAAAGTTTTTCTGGTGGCGTGCTTTTAAAGAAGTGGGCACAGGCGTTGCCGGCGATTTATTCATTCATTTATTAAGCGGCACACATTTTATGACCAACTCAAAAGGCCCTGCTTCCATTTACAGCACCGGGCAGTTTAGTTATTGGAAAGACGGCCGCAATATGCCTGATGTAATGGCCGGCGTAATGCAATATGCCGATACGCCGGAGCATCCTGCATTCCAGTTAACGCTGCAGGTGAATTTCATTAGTGGCACAGGCGGCCAGGAAGCTATCCGCCTCGTTGGCTCTGAAGGGGTGATTGATGTGAAGGGAAATAACATTACGGTTCATCACAGCATCATGCCTGAAGCGCCGGGTTTTGGCGGTTATGATTCTGTTTTCACATTCTCAAAAGATATGCGTGAAAAAATGCAGAAAGAGTATGATGCAAAATGGACAGAGGCGCAAAAGAGGCGCCCTAAAAAAGATGATATCGTATTTAAAGCGCCTGAAGGATATAGTGATCACCTGGATCATTTTACCAATTTTTTTGATTCGGTAAGAACAGGAAAGCCGGTAGTGGAAGATGCTGTGTTTGGTTTCAGGGCGGCGGCACCGGCGCTTGCCTGCAATGAAAGTTTTTTCCAGAAAAAAATTATTAACTGGGATGCTGAAAATATGAAGCTGGTGTAATGCTGTTATAAAGTTTAGCCCGGCCTTGTAAGCCGGGCTAAACTTTAGCCATAAAACAGGCAGATATTCATTTTAAAATCCTCAACACAGATTGACAACAGTAATAATAATGGCGGAAACATGAGCGGTTACCGAAAAATGCTACGGCCTGATACAACAGAATATCCCCGATATTCCCAATACTATTTTGATCTCATAGAAACAACAGATGATATCCTGAACGAGCTGCATGATAATTTTTTCAAACTCAAAGCATTTATTTATTCAATACCACCGGAAAAATTATTGTTCAGGTATGCTGCTGGAAAATGGACCATAAAGGAAATCCTGGTTCACCTTATTGATGACGAAAGAATATTTGCTTACCGCGCCTTGCGTTATGCACGAAATGACAGCACGCCTCTGCCTGGTTTTGAAGAAAAGGATTATGCAATATATTCCGATGCAAATACCCGGAGCCTTGAAAGCATTTTCGAGGAGTACCTGCATGTAAGGTTTTCTACTTTATTGCTATTTCAAAACCTGCCTGAAGAAGCTTTTTTAAGAAAGGGCTGTTGCATTGCGCCTGATGGCACTCTTATAAACGAACGCACCGTGCGTGCAATTGCCTATCATATTGCAGGACATGAACTGAACCATATAAAAATTATTATGGAACGTTATCATCCGGTAAAAAGCCTTTAAAATTGAAGCTTATTATACTGCCAGTGTTTTTGCGTGCTGTTTTGTGGCCCATACCCGGAGGTGATCCAAAAAAGGAATGAGCTCGGCACCGGTATCACTCAGCCTGTATTCCACTTTTGGCGGCACTTCAGGGTACACCTTGCGCTCAATCAATCCATCGGTTTCAAGTTCGCGCAATGTTTGTGTGAGCATTTTAGGCGTTATTGTTCCCAGCCGCCGGTGTAATTCGCCGAAACGCATTACGGTTTGCTCGTTCAGGTACCATAAAATCCTGCCCTTATGCTTACCGCCAATTCTTCTAAAAGCAAAATCAATCATGCAAGGTTTGGCTATAACCGTTTTCATTTTTTATATTAATATTTCATAAATAAATGATAATCAATAATAGTATGTTTTTATATAGTATGTTACAAAAAAGTACATACTTGTTACAAATATACTGAAAGCTTAGTTTTGCGAAAATTTAAAATAATATGAATGATGCCTGTTATGCTGATGAGAAAATAACCAAAGAACGGAATAAATTTTTCAGCCTGAATTATACAAAACCACAAAAAGATGAAAATAAAATAATCAGTACCCTGCTGTTATATATAACCATTCCGCTCTCCGGTTTTGCAGTAGATGTTTACCTGCCTTCTTTTCCAAACATGGTGAATGAACTGCACACCTCTGTAACCAGTTTACAGGCCACACTGGCGGTTTATTTATTGAGCTATGGTATTTCACAATTCCTGGTAGGTGCAATAGTAGATAGCTTTGGAAGATACAAGATTGGCATAACAGCATTTTTACTTTTTGCCATAAGCTGTTTCATTATTGCCGTAACAAGCAGTATTCACCTCATCATTTTCCTGCGGGCCATACAGGGTTTACTGATTGCCACATTAATGATATGCCAGCGTTCTTTCCTTGTTGACCTGTATAAAGATGAACCGCAAAAACTTAAAAAATATACCAGTCTTATATCCATTATCTGGTCAACTGCACCCATAATAGCTCCATTTGTTGGCGGCTATATTCAATATTATTTTAACTGGCAATCGAACTTTTATTTCCTGGGTATTTATGCACTTGTTATGATGATTATGCATCTCATTTTTTCCGGTGAAGCCTTAAAGCATTTAAAACCTTTTCAATGGAAATCGATAAGTGTCATGTATAAGGAAATGTTTGTAACCAAAGACTTTGTGTATGGTGTTTTATTATTAGGAACAAGTTTCAGCATGGTGATTTTGTTTGGAATGAGCATTCCTTTTATTGCGGAAAACAAATATCATTTCACATCAAAAACAACGGGTAACCTTGCCCTGCTATCGGGTGTTTCACTTTTTTTAGGCGGATTGTTTAACAGGTATATGATAAACAGAAGCATTACAAAAAAGCTTACTGTTTCAATCATTGTTCAGTTTGTTGTTGCTGTGGTTATGCTTATTGCAGGCATTAAAACCGAAAGCTTAATAACCATCATGTTATTTGTGGTTATGCTTCATTTCCTGGAAGGGTTTATTTATAATATGTATTTTACCTATTGCCTCACCCGCTTTACCAGTTTTGCAGGGCTTTCCAGCGGGTTTACCAGTGGCGGCGCATACATCATTACTTCATTCATTACGTTTATGTTATCACATCAGCTTATTATAAAAGGCCAGTTAAGCATGGCTGTTTATTATGTGATTATTATAGCTTTAATGCTTGTGATTTTAATGCTGGCACTTCCTCATCTTAGAATAGTGCATAAACCTAAAGTCCGGCAACTTATTCCTTTAAAGTAATATACAAAGCAGGAACGTGTTTACACTACGCTGTTATGCGCACAGGCCTCTGGCTTGTTTAAAATAAAAAAAAAGAACTGCGATTGGTAGTGATTCTTAATGAATTTCTTACTCCAGATTATTTTTTCTTTCCGTATAATTTTTCCGGATGGCATTCAATGCCTGTACCAGGTTTTCATTCATTGAACTTTCATATTCAAGTGCGGCCTGCTGCTGTGTATTTAAACTTTGATAATAACGCCGCTGCTGCAATATATCTTTTTCAACAGAAGCCGCAATTTTATCAGCAAGCTGCCTGTCGTTAACACGATAGGCAGCTTCCATCATACCAATTGAAATGCGGTTATGCATATTGTTGCCGGAAGTCATACCATAGGGCAGGTTTTCTTCCTTTATCATTTTATCATCATGTTTTAAAACATTACGGGCCTCTGTTAATTTATTTTCACTGATGAGGTCAAGCGCAAGATCAAGATCAGCCTTGCGAATACCTAATAACTGCATGCGGTTTATTTCATCATAATACACATTGCCAAGCTGAGCATTGCCATAATTCCACTTCTTATTATCCATAACAAGCGCATAAACCTTTGCTGTATTGATGGATGGGTTTTCAACCGGCACCAAACGATACGCCATGCCTTCGCGGCGCAGGTATTTGTCGAAACCAAGTTTATTATAAGGCATGGTAAAATAAACGGGGCGATTCCATTTATTGGCAGCAATAATATTCAGAATAGCAAGATCGTTTTTGAGCAAAATATTTTTGGCAGGCAATTCAAAGCGCATGGCATCAACCACTGTGTCATCAGCCTTTACGGTTCCGTTTGTTCGCACAAGCACTGTATCCACCGGCACAGCCAGCTTGCGCACCGGCAGGGTATTAACTGATTCGCCGCTGCTGCTTTGCACCTGCGCAGACGTATCATCACTGCCCACCCAATTCTTCATTACATCATACAGATTATAATACCTGTCTTCAGCAAATTGCGGGTTAGGCTGATAAAAAACATAATCGCGTTTATTGCCCTGCACCTGTTCCGGCGACCATATTACATCAATAGGATCGCTGCTGTTCACTTTATGCCGTAACTCATTTATCTTCCAGTCAGAACCCAGTAATGTTGTAATGATGATACGCACATCAGGCCTAATACCTTCCACTTCCTGCGCATACCATAAAGGATAGGTATCATTATCGCCAATGCTGAAAAGAATGGCATTGGGTGCAAGGCTCTCGAGATAATCACGGGCCACATCCCGTGCCAGTTGTTTTTTATGGCGGTCATGATCATCCCATTCCTGCACGCCCATTAATAGGGGAACCGTTACCGTTGCAATAAAAGCACCGGCTGTTATTGCGTTTTTATTTTTTATGAGTTGTATTAAAAAGGGAATGCCGTATGCAATTAAAGCAATCAGTAAAAATGTGCTGATGCCAACTGTAAAAGCAACTGCTGCACCATAGCCGGCAATAGCGATAAAGATGGTTAATATTAAACTGATAAGCGCCGCATTAACCAGTACTTCTTTCAACAATTTTTTATTCCATGCAGATGCCATCTCTATAAAATATAAAACAGATAAGCCTATCCATATTGCATACACATAAAAAGAACCTGCATACGCATAATCGCGTTCCCGTGGCTGATAGCCGGGTTGGTTAATATAAATAACAATCGCAAAACCTGTTGAAAGAAAAAGCAACATATTCACCAATGCATCGCTGCCTTTTCTTTTCGCCTGGTATAATAACCCAATTACGCCCAAAATAAACGGCAGCATATACATTACATTATGCCCTTTACTTTTCTGAATGCTGTCGGGCATCATACTTTGATTGCCATATAAAGCATTATCAATAACAGGAATGCCCGTTATCCAGTTACCATCCCTTACATTATTTATAAATGAACCCTGCAGGTCGTTTTGCCTGCCACTGAAATTCCACATAAAATAGCGGATATACATGTAATAGGTTTGGTAACTGAGAAAGAAACGCAGGTTTTCTATAAAAGTTGGACTACGTTCATACGCACCATCCTGGCTTTTATTAATGCCGGCGAAGTAAGCATAATAATCTGCGTGGTTTTGGTCATTTGTCATATCCCACATACGCGGAAAAACCATTTTATCTTTTGGCAGGAATACATAATCAAAGTTGCTGCCGGCAGGAATATATTTGTGTTCACCTTTTTCATACTTCATGCCCTTATCTGCATAATCAACCGGCTGCGCTGTAAAATTTTGTCCGTACAATAAAGGAAAATCACCATATTGATCTCGTCCAAGATAACCTTCCAGCGCCTGTGGGTTATCAACGTTAAACATATCAATGGAAGGATCTGCATTACTGCGAATCATGGTAGTAATGTAAGTGCTGTAACCAATAAGCGTAAACGCAATGCACCATAATGCCAGCCGCAAATGTGGCCATGATCTTTTTTCTGCATACCGTAATCCGATCCATATACCAACAGCTACCAGTATAAATAAAAACGCAAAGCCGGAGAAGAAAGGGAGGTTCAGGTCATTCACAAAAAATATATCGAATGCACCGGCTGCTTTAATGGAATATTGAATGACGCCTTTAAGAATGATGCCGAATATTACAACGCCCAGCACCATAAAAATATATACGCCACCATATAATTCTTTTTTGCTTTTGACTGTGCGTTCAACCAGGAACAATAAACCGACAGCCATAATTGCGATTAGGAAAATAAGGCCTGCAAATGTGTTATCTGCGGGAATGCCTCTTGATGTATCTGCGGCAGATTGTGCAGCAACCAGCGCCAAAATAAAGCCTGCAATGCCACCAAATAAAACAATGCGTATAAAATATTTTCTTATAGCAACATATTTAAAAGATGATCTTCTTTTGAAATAATAGATCATCACAATGGCTGGAATACATAATAAACAGAGCAGGTGCACACCAATAGAGATACCTATCAAAAAGAAGATAAAGATGAGCCATTTATCAGCGCCTGGTTCATCGGCAACACGCTCCCATTTTAATGCAGCCCAAAACACAATCGCTGTAAAAAATGAACTCATAGCATATACTTCGCCCTCAACGGCACTGTACCAGAATGAATCAGTAAATGTGCCTGCCAAAGCACCAATAATGCCTGCTGCTATTATACCGCCTATTTGAATATTGGTTATTGGTTTTGCCGTATCAGGCTGTACAATTTTTTTTGCAAAATGTGTTATCGTCCAGAACAAAAACATAATAGTAAAACCGCTTGCTAAAGCGCTCATGATATTAACTGCTTTGGCAGCCGTTAATGGATTATCACCAAACAACACAATGAATATCCTTCCAAGCATAACGAACATTGGAGCGCCCGGCGGATGCGGTACCTGCAGTTTATAGCAACTGCTTACAAATTCACCGCAATCCCAAAAACTGCCACCCGCCTCGCTGGTCATGATATAAACAGTTGAGGCAAAGGCAAAGAATACCCAGCCCGTGATATTGTTAATACGGTTATAGTTCATTTTGTTAGTAATTATATGTGCTGCGTTGTTAGATTACCATAGTCTCTCGTAGAATTGGCAATATCCGGGCATGATAAATAGGCATACCTTTTACATACGATTATTACCGGCTAATTAATTAAGCTATATTCTTGTATTGCCTTTTGTTTATGGCTTCTTGTTCTTTAATAGATGACTACTCAATAACTGTCAGGATTGTTTGAATAAAGGAACACCTGCGAAATTCTTATCTTTTGTTTTATCTGCAACTGTATTATTCAGCTTTGAATTATGTAATGATAACTCCTTTCGTTTAAGATCAATATTTATTTCAATGGCACACCGGTTATTATCGAATGTTGAGTCGATCAAAAAAGTAATAGCATGGCTGTTGATATGATTGTAACCGTTTTTTTCAAGCAATAACTTTAACCTGTCTCTTTCACTTTTTATGGTTGCAATAGAAAAAGTCTTCCCTGTTTGCAGTAAACTCTTATCCTGCGTGTTTGTTATAAGCTGGCTTATGTTGGCGTCCTGTATATTATAGGTTAACTCACTCAGCATAAACGTTTCATCTTTGTTGTTTTGAATACCGGCAGTTGATATATGACCATCATTCCTGAAAGCCAGCATCATAAAAGCAATCAGCGGCAATACAAACAACATCTTTAGTAAATGCTTTTGTGAAGTGCGTGTTTTATTCATCATATAAATGCGTTGTTTAAGTGATGATATTTTAAAACTGCTTGCAATGTTTATAGGAGAATAACCCGTTACTTTTAATAAAAGGTATTGATAGCTTTTTTTATTGGCACCTTTTTTTAATACTGTATCATCAGCAAGAAATTCAAGGTTTTGTTTAACGGCATTTTTCATCAGCCAGGCAAAAGGATTATACCAGTTGAGCATACAGATAAATTCGGCGATGATAACATCAACCGTATGGCTTTGCTGCGCATGAACCATTTCATGCTGAATAATATCACTTAATTCTGCAGGTGTATGCCGGTTTCTGTTTACATAAATATTCCTGCCAAAAGAAAAAGGCATAATATCTATATCCAGGTGATATAGTTTTATGTTATCTGTTGCATGAATTAAAACTGCATTGGCAGTAGTTTTCCTGAAAGAAATTAATTGCATGATAAAATGCAACAGACAAACAATCACGCCACTTATAAACAAGGTAATCAACACAATAGGAACTGGGTTATTGCTTTCATCCGGCATATAAGCAAAAGCATTCACCGGAATGGAAGGCACGTTATTAATAATACCGGATGTACTGATGGTTTGCGGCGTTACAAAATAATCCAGCCTTAACAATGGAATAATAAATGCAAACAAGCCCGCCGTTAATAAGTAAAAGCGATTGCTTTTATAACTGGTGAGCCTGCTTAATAACAACCAATAAAAAAGCCAGGCTACTGCATAAACAGCCGTTATTTTTATCATGTATTCAAATAATGTTTGCATACAATTATTTTTTATTGTTTTCAATCATATTGATAATATCCTGCAGGTCTTTTGATTTTAATTTCTTTTGCTGCACAAAAAAGTTCACCATTTCTTTATAGGAATTATTGAAATAATTACGAATAAACCCCTGCATGAATGTTTGCTTATAGGCTTCTTCAGATACGTTGGATGAATAGATATAAGTATTACCCAACAGTTTACTGGTAACAAAGCCTTTCTTCTCCAGGTTTTTAACGGTAGAAGCAATGGTGGTATATGGAGGTTTGGGGTCCGGAAATTCCTGCAGGAAAGTTTTTACCGAGCCTTCACCGTACTGCCATATCACCTGCATTAATTCTTCTTCCTGCAATGAAAGTTTTTCCATCTACGAATTTTTCGTAAAACTACGAATTTTTCGTAAAAAACAAAGTTTTATTTGGCTTTGCCGGTTAACGAATATCATTTTAGCAATAATTAAACAATTTCATAATTTGGGTATTGCCGTAAGCCTGGCACTTTTAAAGCGTTTGCCATTGTTCATAATTTTAAACAAACGATTCAAACGCTTCTTATATTGATAAAAAATTTTGATAGTGAAACATGTAAAATCATTATTGTTGGCAACAATCATTTTTATAGTAGGCAATGGATGTATGACGCACAAATCTTCAGCCGTAGAGTTAAAAGATAAAATAGCAGCGCAAATTGCAAAACACAAAGGCCGCTTTGCCGTGGCTTTTAAAAACCTTTCGAACGGGGAAGAAATATTGATAAATGAACATGAAAATTTTCACGCGGCAAGCACAATGAAAACGCCTGTTATGATTGAAGTGTTTAAGCAGGTGCATGCAGGAAAGTTTTCCATGAATGATTCCATCACGCTTAAAAATGAATTTAAAAGCATTATTGATGGAAGCAGCTTTTCACTCAGTGCGGGTGATGACAGCGAATTTGATTTGTATAAACATATTGGCGAAAAAAGGTCGGTTTACCAGCTTATGTACGACATGATAATTGTAAGCAGCAATTTCGCGACCAATCTCATAATTGATCTTGTTGGTGCAAAAAATGCGAATGAAACAATGCGGCAAATGGGTGCAAAAGATATACAGGTTTTACGTGGCGTGGAAGATGAAAAGGCTTATGAGAAAGGGATGAACAATACTACCACAGCCTACGATCTTATGCTGATATTTTCAAAAATTGCCAATGGTGAAATTGTAAGTAAAAGCGCCTGCGATTCCATGATCCATATTCTTTCCGATCAGCATTTTAATTCTGTTATACCAGCCAAACTGCCGAAAAATGTAAAAGTGGCGCATAAAACAGGTTCTATCACTTCTGTTCAGCATGACAGCGGTATTGTATTTCTTCCTGATGGAAAAAAATATGTTTTGGTGCTTTTATCAAAAGACTGGACGGATGAAAAAGATGCCATTGATTTAATGGCTGATATTTCAAGAACGATTTATGATCATGTTGATGAATAGTTCAGTAGTTTACACGTTTACGGGTTCACAGGTTATCAAATATGGGAATGGCACATACTTTGTATTTTTTAAATACAAATTTTCATTATGGAAAAACGCGTAATCGGTATTATACTAACGATTCTTGGCATAATAGGTCTTATATATGCTGGTGTTTCATTTGTAAATGGCAAATCGGGCATGTACAATATTAAACTGATGTCTGTATTCGGAATTCTTGGTTTAATATTTTTTCTTTCAGGAATAGGGTTAATTCGCAACACAAAAGATAAAGCGACTTAATCCTTTTTTTGCAGGAAAAGATGATTGCATAATGATTAAAAGGTGAGATTAGAATGGAATGCCTAAGGCTTTGAGCTTTTTAATCGCTCATCCAAATCCAAATCAAATTCTTTCGCTGTTTCTTTTGCAATTTCATAGCCCGCATCTGCATGGCGTATTACACCAATACCGGGGTCATTTCTCAACACACGGCTTAAACGTTGAGTTGCTGCATCCGTTCCATCAGCAACAATCACCATGCCCGCATGAATGCTGTAACCCATGCCCACACCGCCGCCATGATGTAAACTCACCCAGCTTGCACCACCTGCTGTATTTAATAATGCATTTAATAAAGGCCAGTCTGCAACGGCATCGCTGCCATCCATCATAGCTTCCGTTTCGCGGTTGGGACTTGCAACGGAACCCGTATCTAAATGGTCGCGGCCGATAACGATGGGTGCTTTTACCCTGCCGGTTTTCACCAGGTCGTTAAATGCAAGACCAGCCTTT
>JAEWBD010000079.1 GCA_023391315.1 Bacteroidota bacterium
CGCCGGGGCGGCCGGTAACCGCTCTATTGGCACAGGCGCTGTTGGCGGCATGCTGATCGGCACCATACTCGGCGTATTTGTTATTCCAACGCTATTCATCATTTTTCAATCCCTGCAGGAAAAAATCAGCAGTAAGCCTTTGCCTGCTGCGCAAAATGCAGGAAATGAATCTTCATCAAATCAATCATAATTATCAAAACAGTTGATTGAACCATGATCAGAAAATATTTCAAACCACAATACATAATTCTTGCAGCTATATTGGCGGCAACATCATGTGTTACGCAGAAATACCAGCAGCCAGGCATGGATGTAAACGGGCAGTTATACCGGGATACAGCAGCTAATGTTGCTACAATCAGCGACACTTTAACAAGCGGCGATACATCTTCCATTGCTGATTTACCTTACACGCAACTATTCAGTGATACAGTATTACAGCACCTTATAGCTGAAGGCATACATGAAAATCTTGATTTAAAAACAGCCATGCAGCGCATTAATGAAGCGTATGCTAATTTAAAGCAAAGCAAAGCCGCTTTCTGGCCCAGTCTTGATGCAGGCGCAAATGTTACCTTCAGCAAGCAATCGGCTGCCGCCCTTAATCTTCCACCGGAATATATCGGCACTTTTCCCCTCAGTACCACTAATTACCAGTTAAGCCTAACTACGAGCTGGGAAGCAGATATATGGGGCAAATTAAAAAGCACAAAAAAGGCAGCTTTTGCCAACTGGCTGCAAAGCGAAGCTGCTACACGTGCCGTGCAAACGCAATTAATTGCCAACATTGCCACTTATTATTATCAACTGCTTTCGTTAGACCAGCAATTAGAAATTACAGAAGAAACTTTAAAAACCAGGATTGACGAAGTAAAAACCATGAAGGCATTAAAGGAAAGCGCCGTAGTAACCGGTGCTGCCGTGGTGCAAAGCGAAGCCAGCCGGTATGCCGCTGAAGTGCTGATTCCGGATTTGAAAAGAAATATACGCGAAACAGAAAATGCATTATGCGTTTTGCTGGCAAGAACGCCCGGTGCCATTAAACGCACATCAATGGATGAGCAAAAGCCTTATGGCAACCTGCAAACCGGCGTTTCTTCCCTACTGTTAAAAAACAGGCCCGATGTGCAGCAGGCTGAATTAGCCTTCAGAACGGCATTTGAAAATACGAATGTGGCGCGTACTTATTTCTATCCCCAGCTAACATTAACGGCACAGGGCGGCGCTTCCACGCTGCTTATTAAAAACCTGTTTGACATGTCAATCTTTTACAACATCGTTTCAGGCCTTACACAACCCATATTCAATAAAGGGCTAAACAAGGCGCGTTTGAGCATAGCGAAGGCGCAGCAGCAGGAAGCTTATTATGGCTACCGGCAAACTTTGCTAAATGCCGGCGGAGAAGTATCGAATGCATTGTATGCTTATCAAACAGCAATCGAAAAAGAGACAAGCCGGGGATTGCAAATAGAATCGCTGAATAAAGCGGTTAACTATACAAAGCAATTATTGCAATACAGCTCTGCAACAAATTATACGGATGTGCTTACCTCAGAACAATCTTTATTGGCTGCGCAATTAAGCGGGGTAAACGATAAGCTGCAGGAATTGCAGGCAATAGTTGAATTGTACAGAGCGCTGGGCGGTGGCTGGAAATAGGAAACAATTACCTGTTTACTCTTTAAGCTGAACAGAACAGGAATAATTTTTCGAGGTCATCAACCTTATCAAAACTCACCCTGTTTTGTTTGAGGTAGGTTTTAATTTTTTGTTCATTTGCGGGAAATGCTTTCATAAACGAGTTTTTATTAGCCCTGTTAAATTGTGCATTGCCCGTAACCAGCACGTATGTTGTTCTCACTGTTATTTCAATATCCTCACTCGCCACAAGTGTTTTCAGGCCCGTATACAGAAAAAAATTCTTATAAGTTTCAATGCCCGATCCCACATGGTTTGGCAAACCAAGCGCACCAATTTTAACGGGTATGTAGCTGGCTGTACGTTCAACTGCAAGTTTTACCGCACCGGTAGCTGCAACAACCTGATAATATACATTATTGGCAAAAAAGAAAACTTCATTGTTAATGTATATAGAATCCACTATTGAAGGCTCTGCAATTACAAGGGTATCGCCTTGCGGGGAAATGAATTCCAGCTGGCAGATAGTTAAATTAAAATTCATCTTCGATTTAAGCGTATTGCCATCTTTCAATTTTACGATAGCATCACTGAAACCGGGAAAAAGATAATAAGATATGGAGGAAAGGCTTTCACCCGCCTTAACTGTTTTCTTTTCAGATGTTTGGGCAAAACAGGAGCTGCAGAAATAAAAAGTTATAAATGCAATTAGTTGAAAATATTTTTTCATAAAATAAGCATAAGCAAATAGCAATTTACTTAGTTTATGAAAACGAAACACATTAAACTGCAGGTAAAAGCATTAATAATTTCTGTTGGCAATTAAGCCCTGCAATCCGGTATTGCAAATGGAAAAGGGTAAAAAAGAAGTTTAATGCTGCAGGCATCAAGCGCAAATACAACAACATTAAACTTTAGTGTATAGCATTAAGGAGCGATGATCAACGGGCTTTTGCCTTTAATATCAACCAGCTCCAGGTCAAATACAAGCTCTTTACCGGCCAGTGGATGGTTGGCATCAAGCGTAATAGATTCCTCATTAATAGCTGTAATTACAACCGGCAATTCCTGGCCGTTGTCGCCATGCATTTGCAGGGTCATGCCAACTTCAGGGGTAATATCCGGTGGAAAATTTTTAATCGGGAACTCAATTACCATTTCTTCCTGTCTTGGGCCATAAGCTTCATCAGCCGGTATAGAGATGGTTTTTTTATCACCAACAGCCATACCGGTTACGCCTTCATCAAAACCCTTTATCACCATACCGCTGCCCACTTCAAATTCAAGTGGCTGGCGGCCTGCGCTGCTGTCGAATGTTGTGCCGTCTGTAAGGCGGCCATGATAATGTACTTTTATCTGGTCACCTTTTTTTACTTGTTGCATAAAATAATTTTTATGATGAATAATAATTTACAATCAAATTGTGTGCGGAACTATTAAGATAGGCCGGCGGCAAATGTATTATTTAATAATTATGCACCCGAAAAATAAAGGGGTAAGTGTTTTATTTTAGCAAACTATTCAACTCAGTTATTAATGAAAGAGGAAAAAGAAAAGTTAAGGCTTGATAAATATTTATGGAGTATCCGCATTTTTAAAACAAGGGCGCAAGCTTCCGAGGCATGCGAAAAAGGCCGCGTTAAATTGAATGATGCACCAGTGAAGGCTTCCAGAAATGTAAACGTTGGTGATACATATGCTATTAAAACAAATGATAGAAAATGGTTGATACAAGTGAGTAGCCTGCTTGATCATCGTGTGCAGTACAGCGAGGCCATTAAATATTATATTGATCTTACACCTGAAGAAGAAAAAGAAAAAATACAAATGCAGGCAGCCAGTTTTTATACCGGCAAACGCCTGAGCAAAACCGGCAGGCCTACTAAAAAGCAAAGACGTAACCTGGATGAATTTAAGGATGATATTTAATTAAAAAACACCACACTGCTATAGCCTTTTATCTTTGCGGGATGAAGATTGATATCCTTACTGTTTTGCCTGAGTTGCTGGAAAGCCCGTTAAATCACAGCATCATGAAAAGGGCACAGGAAAAAAACCTGCTTACCGTGCGGCTATTCAATTTACGCAAATGGGCGGTGAATGATTATGGCCAGGTGGATGACTATCAATACGGCGGCGGCGCAGGCATGGTAATGATGTGCGAACCTTTGGCAAATGCTATTGATGAACTGAAGCTCGAAACAAATTATGACGAGGTTATTTACATGACCCCGGATGCGGAAATATTCAATCAAAAAATGGCCAACCAGCTTTCGCTGAAAGAAAACCTGCTGATTATTTGCGGGCATTATAAAGGCATTGACCAGCGCATACGCGATAATTATATAACCAAAGAAATTTCTGTTGGCAATTTTGTTTTAAGCGGCGGTGAGCTTGCGGCTGCTATTATTGTTGATGCCGTTGGCAGGTTAATCCCCGGCGTGCTGAATGATGAAACTTCTGCCCTCTTTGATTCTTTCCAGGACGATTTATTGGCGCCGCCGGTTTATACAAGGCCGGCTAAATTCAGGGATTGGGAAGTTCCCGGAATTTTATTAAGCGGTGATCCCAAAAAAATAGAGGCCTGGCGTTATGATAAAGCGGTTGAGCTCACCAGGCTGAAAAGACCGGAACTTTTGAAAGAGGATGATGTATAACAGGAAAAGCTGTTGATCACTTTATTCTTTATAACTCTTTGGATCCAATGCTGCCGGGCTCCATGCTGTAAAGAAATCAGCTATTTTTTCTTTATTATAACCTTTGCCTTCTTCAAGATAAACAGAGTTTTGCGTGTGAATGCGGTTGCCGTTTTCATCAAGCACTATAAAAACAGGAAAACCGAAACGCTGCGGGTATCCATATTTGGCAAACAGTTTTTGATTTTTATTTTCTTCGCTGTAGTTAAGATGATAAACCACAAAATCTGCATTCACTATTGAATCGAGCTTTGCATCATTGGCAACTGTTATGCTAAAGCGTTTGCACCAGCTGCACCAGTTGCCACCGCCTTGTATCAATACATATTTATGGGTTGACTTTGCCAGCTTAACGGCTGCAGCAATTTCTTTTTCAGCATTAGCTTTGGGATTATATAAATGTGCAGTATCGGTGCTTTGCGATTGCGCCTGTAAAAAAATAAACAAGCCCAGCGTAAATAAAATTCCTTTCATTATATAAATTTAATTCAATGCAAATGTATTCATCGTTTAATGTCTTGCAAACGAAATTAACTTTGTATAAACCGTGGTATGGAATTAAACAAAATACTTACAGTAACATTTACATTATTTGCGGTTATTGATATTATAGGTTCAATACCAGTGCTTATAGCGCAAAAAAATAAAACCGGCCACCTTAATTCATGGAAAGTAACACTGGCAAGCGGTGTTTTAATGCTATTGTTTTTGTATGCCGGCAGGCCCATATTGAAAGTAATGAACCTGGATGTGCATTCCTTTGCTGTGGGCGGTTCCATTGTTATGTTTTTAGTTGGGCTTGAAATGGTGCTGGGCCTTGATATTTTTAAAGAAGAGCCGGGCTCAACCGGAACGCTGGTTCCCATTGCATTTCCGCTGATTGCAGGCACGGGAACGCTCACAACTATTATGTCGCTTAAAGCAAACTTTGAAGACAATTATATACTTATGGGCATTCTCATAAACCTTGTAATTATTTTCATAGCTCTCCATTTATTAAAATGGCTTGAAAAAATTTTAGGTAAAGCAGGCCTGATTGCGATACGTAAATTTTTTGGCGTTATACTGCTTGCTATCGCGGTAAAAATATTCGGGAGCAGCCTGCAGGCATTCGGGAAATAATATTAGCCACAGAAGCATAGATTTTATTTGTGTAGCTGTGGCTAATCCCACTAATTCACCATTTCAAGATCGCAAAACCAAAATCCATATTTCTTTTTTACATCGTCCACATTATTCAATCTTGACACTTCGTATTGCTTATACGTTGTTCTTCCCTGCTTAAACTTTACGGGCTGTTTAAAGATAGGGCCGTCAAAAACAAAAGAATGAAACTCTCCATTTTCACCGCAGGGATCAACATTCTTTGGCAAGTCATTAATAAAAGATTCATCTATCAATCTTCCACAAAAATTTTTATCAAGAAAAGCAGCATTTACGCATGCGATAACAGCTTTAAAGCCAGTATCTACAAA
>JAEWBD010000117.1 GCA_023391315.1 Bacteroidota bacterium
GCCCACATCGGTAAGCTTGCTTTTCAGCCATGTAATGTTGGTAGTGGGAACACCTTTATCCCTCGCCACCGTAACAGAGTTGCCATCGAGGATAGCCACGCCATTGTTTCCATATATATAACCCTGCAGGTAAGCATAAGGGGCAACAATAGGATTGCTGTTATCATAAGGATTGGTATCATCACCCAAAATACCATAAGAAGCCCTTAGTTTTAAATCGGTAAGTATTTTGGTGCTGTTATTAAGCAGTTTTTTCATAAATCCTTCCTCTGTAATCCGCCATCCGGCAGAAACACCGGGGAAATAACCCACGCGGTAACCAGGTGCAAAGAGATAAGAAGCATCGCGTCTTAAAGAACCTTCTATAAAGTACTTATTAGCGAAGCTATAGTTTACCCTTGCGAGGTAACCCACCCTTGCCGTTTTATCATCGCTGTTTTGATACTGGTCTATTATAGGAAAATAGATAAGCGGAAGGTTGTTGGATATGGGGTTTGCATGCACCCAGTTTCTTGCACGTTCTGTGGTGAGTCTTTCAGCCACCACGGTAGCGCCCACTGTATGTTCGCCAAAATTATTATTATAGGTTAACTGCCCCTGTGTTGTTGTATTAATCTGCTTGATCTGCTCTTTTTCCCGCCAGGGGTTTGTACTGCCGCCGGAAGGATTATATGTATCAGTAGCTTCATCATACTTATAACCATTATAGGTATATTCCTGGTTGTCCAGTACATTATCAGCAATATAATAAGAATATAAACCGCGCAACGTAAGGCCTTTTATGCCGGGTATCTGCCATTCAGCATGAAAATTTGTTTGCAATACACGCCAGTTGCTTTGCAGGTGGCCGGCAATTTTATTATTTAAATAAGCATAATTGGTTTCAATATGGCCTATATCATTTAAGTATGCCGGGTTATCGTTGGCATAAGGCCTTTCGGTAGGATTATTTCTCAATACAGCGTAGCGCGCCAGCCAGTAATCATCGCCGCCTGGTACGCCCGGGTTTTCCCTTGTTTCAATTCTGCCGTTAATATCCATTCCCACCTTTAAACTGTTATCCAGTTTTGCCGTAACGTTTGACTGGATATTGGTGCGCTTAAACAAATATTCTGCACCCAGTACAGAGTTCTGATAAAAGTGCGTACCGGAAACATAATAGTTCACTTTATCCGAGCCGCCATTGATGTTTATGTTCATGGAGTTTTGCGGTGCATTGTTATTCCTGGTAATAAACTTGCGCCAGTCGAAGCTCCTGTATTGTTTGCCTGCACTTTCTCCCTGTTTATATTTATCCAGTTCGTCCTGTGTAATGTTGGTTGTACCGTTGCTGTTCATCTGCGCATCGGCTACGTAATACATATAATCGTAAGAGTTAGTCAGCACTTTGGGAAAGCGAAACCATTGCTGCCATCCATAATATGCATCAAGGTTAACATTGTTTTTCCCTGTCGTACCTTTTTTAGTAGTAACTACCACAACGCCATTACCACCACGCACACCGTAAATAGCGGCAGAGGCATCTTTTAATATGCTGATGCTTTCAATATCATTTGGCGCCAGGTTGTTAAACTGGCCTGCATCCTGCTGAATACCATCAATTACATACAATGGGTTACCCATGTTGCGTATCTGGATATTGGCGGAAGCACCAGGCCTTCCATCCGGCATTCTGAATGTAACACCGGGCAGCTTGCCTGCCAGTGTTGTACTTACCGTGGAGCCGCCATGCACACGGTCAATATCTTTGCTGGTAATGGTAGAAATGGCGCCGGTAACAGATCCCTTTTTCTGTGTACCATAACCAACCACCACCACATCACTAAGACCGGATATATCGTTGTTCAAAACAACTTCTATGAAAGACTGGCCTGCCAGGCTTTGTGTAACCGACGACATGCCTACATAAGAAAACAGCAGGTTTTTATCGGCCGGCGTAACCGTAATGGAGAAGTTACCATCATTGTCTGTTGTAGCAAACTTTTTTGATTTGTCTGTGGAAACAGTAACACCCGGTAAAGCTTTTGCCGTTGAATCGGTAACATGCCCGGTTATAACAGTATTCTGGGCATTAGCCTGCGTTTGCATTAAAGCAAAAACAAAAACAAGCAGTGTAACCGCTACTGTTTTTGCAAGTTTGCTTTCAGAAAAATTTAAATAATAAAATGATTGATTGCGCAATCGTAAATATTGTTTCATAATACTACAGTTTGTGGTTTGTTCATGTTTTTATAGTTAGTGATTCAATACAATATTTTCAAGTTGAATTATTGATGAAGCGTTTCAGTTTTCCCATAAATTTTTTATTGATACAGCATAATAACAACCTTATCTTCTGCACAAAACATTACCGCATCAACATTATGTTGCTGATGTACAGGTATCATTTACTATGTATTGTTTTTTTAAGTAACCCGGTTTCGCACTACAAGCAATATTTCATACGGCCTTTTCAGCCGGCATACAATTTCAGAACGTAAAAAAAGTTATAATTCATAACTTATGCCTGGTTATTTGTATCAATCTTTCATCAAAAAATCTCAATTTGTTTTTGCTGATTGAGATGTTATGATAATTTAGCCGCGTTTACCTGTATATAAATCATACATATTAATTTGAACCGTATTGCAGCCATATTAATTGCTTTATTTTTTATACATGCAAGCATTTATTGCCAGTCGTACCAGTTTAAACATTACCAGGTAGAAAATGGCCTTTCCAATAATACCGTGCAGTGCAGCGTGCAGGATGACCGCGGCTTTATGTGGTTTGGAACAAAAGATGGATTGAACAGGTTTGACGGGTATAATTTTAAAACATTCAGGCACGATGCGGAAGACAGCACTTCGCTGGATAATAATTTTATAAGAGGTTTATATAAAGATGCACATGGGAAAATATATATCGGCAGTTCTGCGGGTATATCAGTGTATAATGAACTGCAGGAAAATTTTAAAGAGCTTGTTGCAACAAGAAATACAATTCGTGAAATGGTTGGAGATACGGCAGGCAATCTTTGGTTCAGCGACGGGCTTGAACTGAAATGCTATCTATCAAAAACAAGACGGGTGCATGTTTATAAGAACGATGCATACGGTGATGCCAATACAGTTTGCCGCTCAGCCGATGGTACAATATGGGTAGGCACCACTAACGGTTATTTAAAAAAATATAATGCCGCCACAGATACTTTTACTGTTTATAATATTTTCTCTCATTCAACCCCGGCAACATCAAAATGGACAGAAAAAATATATGCAGATAATAGAGGTAACATACTTGCAGGCACTGCGAATTATGGTCTTAAAGTTTTTAATATTAAAGATGCAACTTATAAAGACATTATTACTTACAACGCAGACAAAACAGCCATTTATGTGAGAGATATTATTCAAAGCGCTGCCGATGAATATTGGATTGCTACAGAATCTGGATTATTTGTTTATAACAGCGCCACCGGAAGCATATCTAATCTTCAAAAACATTATAACAACCCTTACTCACTTTCAGACAATGCCATTTATACTCTTTGCAAAGACAAGGAAGGCGGTATATGGGCAGGCACTTATTTTGGCGGCATTAATTATTATCCCAAACAATATTATTCATTTGAAAAATATTTTCCCGATTACAGCCCTCATGCCATAAGCGGAAACGCCGTTAGGGAAATTTGTGAAGACAAATATGGGCACTTGTGGATAGGCACCGAAGACGGCGGTCTTAATGTATTTGATAAGCAAACAGGCGGGTTTAAAAAATTCAGGCCTACAGGCAAAAAAACAGATATTGCCTACTTTAATATTCATGGTCTTTTATGCGATGGCGATAAATTATGGATAGGCACTTTCGAGCACGGGCTTGATATAATGGATATCAAATCTGAAAAAATAATAAAACATTATTCGGCAAGCGCCGGCGCAGCGCAGCCCAAAAGCAATTTTATTTTAAGTATATGCAAAACCAGGAGCGGCGTTATTTACCTTGCCACCAGCCGTGGCTTATACAGGTATAATGCAACCAATGACAGCTTTATTTTTATTGATGAAATTCCGGATTATGTTTTTGCGCATTCTATAACAGAAGACCATAATGGCAATTTGTGGATACCCAGTTTTGGCAACGGTGTATATAAATATAATCCGTCAACAAATAAATGCAGCAACTTCAGGTATGATCCAAAAAATAAAAGCAGCATTGGCAGCAATACGGTTACAACCGTGTTTGAAGATGATAAACAACGTATATGGATTGGCACAGAAGGCGGTGGTTTATGTTTATTAGATAAAGACGGTAAAACATTTACAGCTTATTCAACAGGACAGGGCTTTCCCAGCAATACCGTATTTAAAATACTGGAAGATGAAAAAAATAATTTATGGGTAACCACCACAAGAGGTTTGGTATGTTTTAATCCTGATAAAAACCTGCTAAGAATTTATACAAAAGCAAATGGCTTATTAACCGACCAGTTTAATTATAACTCCGGTTATAAAGATGCAACAGGCAAAATGTATTTTGGCAGCGTTAAAGGACTTATCGCTTTTAATCCGGACAGCTTTGTAAACAACAATTATGTGCCGCCCGTTTATATTACAGGCTTCCAGGTAAACAATACAGAGCTGGTGGCTGGCCAGAAGAACTCACTACTGCATCAATCAATATCACTCACAAAAAAAATAAGCTTGCCTTATAACCAGTCTTCCTTCAGTATTGATTTTGCAGCGCTTTCTTTTACAGCACCCGGAACCATTGAATATGCTTATAAAATGGAAGGCCTTGATGAAGACTGGACGTATATTAAAACCAACCGCAAAGTTTATTTCACCAACCTTGCACCAGGCAGTTATACATTCAGGATAAAAGCGGCAACCAATGGTGGTAAATGGGCTGATAACACACAGCAAATAGAAGTTGAAGTATTACCGCCATTCTGGGCAACAACATGGGCTTATTTAATTTATACATTATTGATAGCGGCGGCTGTTTACTGGCTTATGCGCATGTATCACACCAGGCAGGTAGAAAAAAATAAAAGAAAGATTGAACTGATGGAACATGAAAAAGAAAAAGAAATATACCAGGCAAAAATTGAATTCTTTACGAATGTGGCGCATGAAATTCGTACACCGCTTACTTTAATAAAAGCGCCTATGGAAAAATTGATGAAGCATGCAACAGATATGAAGAACGCAGATGTCTATTTAAAAACGATGGAGAAAAATACGAACAGGCTTGTGGACCTCACAAACGAATTGCTTGATTTCAGGAAAACAGAAACCAAAGGCTTTAGCTTAACTTTTGTAAAGATTGATATTACTGCATTACTCGATGATATGTATACCAATTTTCAAGCCATTGCAGAGCCGCGAAATATTGAATACACGCTTGTTTTGCCAACACAAATTGTATATGCTTATGCAGATGAAGAAGCACTGAATAAAATTTTAAGTAACTTACTTAACAATGCCATAAAATACGCTGCAAAAAAGGTGAGGCTCCGGTTACTGCCTGTGGCCCCGCACGCTGCAAACATGGTGATAGAAATAGAAAATGATGGTTATGTTATTCCTGAAGAATTAAAAGAAAAAGTGTTTGAGCCTTTTTTCCGTGTTGAAAAAACCAAACACCACATAGGCAGCGGTATAGGCCTTGCACTGTCCCGTTCGCTGGCAGCGCTGCACAAAGGCAGGTTATATATGAAAGAAGGCGATTTACAAATGAATGTTTTTGTGTTAGTGCTGCCGCTGAACCAGCACGATTTATCTGAGTATTAAAACAGCTTAATTGAAAATTGTACTAACCTGATTGCTGAACCTTCTGAAAATTAAAAATCTTGATGAACCCGGTTATTTTATTAGTTGATGATCATGAGGACATACTGGAATTTATTTCCAATGATTTGAGTGATAAATATACCGTATTAACAGCTTTGAACGGTAAGCAGGCTTTGGATATATTGAATGCAGAAACCGTGCATCTTGTAATAAGTGATGTTATGATGCCTGTACTGGACGGCTTTCAGCTTTGCCGCGAAATAAAAACCAATATTGATTTCAGCCACATACCGGTTATTTTACTTACGGCAAAAAATACATTGCAATCAAAAATAGAAGGGCTCGAACATGGCGCCGATGCTTATATAGAGAAGCCGTTTTCGCCCGAATACCTGCAGGTGCAAATAGCCAACCTGCTCATTAACCGCAATAAAATAAAAGAGCATTTTGCCAATTCGCCGCTGGTACATATAAAAAGCATGGCGCACTCCAAGGCCGATGAAGAATTTCTGGAAGAACTGAATAATATTATTTATGCCAATATTGAGAATGCATCGCTTGATGTGGAACAACTTGCCCGCAAAATGAATATGAGCCGGCCTACTTTTTACCGCAAAATAAAACTGGTGTCAGACCTTACACCGAATGAACTTATTAATCTTGCCCGCTTAAAAAAAGCCGCCGAATTGCTGGCTGAAGGCAATTATAAAATTTATGAAGTGGCCGAAATGGTTGGCTATAATTCGCAAACTAATTTCGGCAGAAGCTTTTTAAAACAATTTGGTATTACACCGAGGGATTATGTAAGCATTAAACAATCCGGAAAAAAGAGTGGATAACACTTAAAACCCAGGAAGAAAAAGCCGTCCTTATTTCATATGAATGTTTCCGGTACCGATTGCATAAATTAATATCATCGCTTATCTTTTTATGCGCATTTCTTATTAGTTTGCAGTAACTTTATTTAGTTTTTAGCTTGTATTATAATTGACAGACCACGGCTTGTGCTATGTTATTGATTGCATTGACCTTTGATTAATCTGCGAAATACGCTTTGGGCTTGCCAATTTATTAATGATGAACCTGTATTCCAACTACTGGGTTGTGCCTGAATGATAATTCAGTTCCAGCACAGTCGTAATTCCATTGCGCCGATTGATAATACTAAAACTACAAACACCGCCAGTATGAAACAAAGACACCTTTTCCATGGCTGCTATGCAAGTAAGCTTGCACAATTGTTATTGTTGTTATTTATTTTAAGTGCCGCTGCCAACGCACAGAATGCACAGGTTAGCGGCAGAATCACCTCTAATGAAAGTGATAGCACAGTTTCGGGCGCCACGGTTGCCGTTAAAGGCGGAAGAGCTGCTGTGGCGGCTGATGATAATGGCAATTTTAAAATAACAGCAGCGCCTAATGCTGTTCTCATTATAAGCGCCATTGGTTATGCCACGCAGGAAGTGCCTGTAAACAATCAAACCAATCTCATCGTTCACCTTATTTCCGGTACGCAGGCCCTTGAACAGGTGGTGGTGGTTGGTTACGGCACACAGAAAAGAAAAGATGTTACAGGTTCTATTGCCAGTATAAATGCCGCTACCATTGAAAAAGTTCCGGTTACTACTTTAGACCAGGCCATGCAGGGCAGAGCGCCCGGCGTGCAGATAATAAATAATGATGCCGCGCCCGGCGGCAACGTAAGTGTGCTGATAAGAGGTATTGGAAGCATTGCCAGTGGCGGTAACCAGCCATTATATGTAATTGATGGTTATCCTACAACAGCAGGTATCAATAATGTTAATCCCAATGATATTGCCAGCATAGATATCTTAAAAGATGCATCGGCCACAGCTATTTATGGCATTCGCGCCGCCAACGGTGTTGTAATAATTACTACAAAAAAAGGAACTAAAAATAAAACACAGGTTTCTGTAGATGCCTATACGGGTATTCAATCAAAGCCGCAGGTATACGATTTATTAAATGCACAACAGTTTGCAACGCTTTCCAACGAGGTTGAAGATGCAGATTCAACCCATAGTTACCAGGGTTTACCCGTTTGGCGCACACCACAGGCACTTCACAGCGTAGATTGGCAGGATGCCATTTACCGCACCGGCTTAACGCAAAACTATACCATTGGTATTCGCGGCGGCAGTGATAAAGTGCAGGCTGCCATGTCTTTTGGCTATTACGATCAAAAAGGTATTATCATCGGTTCCTTTTTTAAAAGATATAGCCTTAATCTTAACCTCGATTACCAGGCTACCTCGTGGCTCAAATCATCAACCAGCGTAAAATATTCTTACCAGGATGCCAACAATCCCATTAATGGTTTTAATCTTTTAAATGTAGCAACTAACCCGCCTACCATGGACAGCGGAAGCAGGCTTACTTACCAGATTAAAGATGCCAATGGCAATTATGGTTTTTATAATCCGCTTAAAAACGTTGTGAGTGGTTTTGGGAATCCTGTTTATTCTGTTGAGACGAACCAGTATTCCAATATTACCAATTATATATTGGCAACTTCCTCTTTGGAAGCAACCATTTACGACGGTCTTAAAATTAAAACCAACTTTGGTGCAAATGTGAATAATTTTTCCAGCTTTTACCTGCAGCCGGAAGATAACCGGGCGAGCCTTCAATATCCGGGAACCATTGTTACCCCTGCCAATTACCATCAAACCAGTAATAAAACTTTTGAATGGCTATGGGAAAATACGATTGCTTACGATAAAACTTTCGGGCAGCACACCATCAATTTCGTAGGTGGTATTTCGGCACAGAAAAATACATGGACAGGCATGGGTGGCGGCGGCATTCCTCCCAACAGTGTTACCAGGGATTTATCGCTGGTTTCAAATCTTGTATTGGATCAAAACACACCCGGTACAAATACGGGAAATGGCCGGAATATCTATACACTCGCTTCAGAATTTGCCAGGATTACCTACCAGTTTGCAGATAAATACATGGTAACCGGTACAATAAGAAGAGATGGGTCTTCCAAATTTGATACGGGCCATAAATACGGCACTTTCCCCTCTGTTGCAGTTGGGTGGAGAATAAAAAATGAATCGTTCCTGAAAGATGCCGATTGGCTTACTGATCTGAAGCTCAGAGGCAGTTGGGGCGAAGTAGGCAATGAGGCCCCCATAGGATTATTTCAATACCAGTCACTGTATGCCGGAAATTATCCCTCGAATGTAAACGGCGGAGGCCTTGATAACCTTGGTTACCCTTTTAATAAGATATATCAAAATGGCATTGCACAAACCCAGCCTGCCAACCCAACCCTGAAATGGGAAACCGATAAGCAATTGGATATTGGCCTGGATGCCGCGTTTTTGCATGGCGCTTTAACTTTTACTGCCGACTATTTTAACCGCGATTCAAAAGATTTCCTGTTGCGCCTGGCATCACCTGCACAAACCGGGTATAACTCTATTACCCGGAATGTAGGAAGTATGAACAACAGAGGTTTTGAGTTCGCCGCTAACTATAGCAGTAATGGCAGCAAAGATTTTCATTATGGCATTGGCGTAACGCTGACGACCATTAAAAATAAACTTACGGGCATCACCTCAGGAACTGACTTCGTAACAAACTTTGGTGGTTTAATTTTAAACGGCTTCCAGGGATGGGATGAATATACCCGTTCCTATATTGGGCAGCCGGTGGGAGAGTTTTTTGGTTATAAAGCTATCGGCATTTATCAATCCCAGGAACAAATTGATGCTTTAAATGCCAAAGCACCCGGTGGTATATATCGCCCCGGCGCAGTTGCTGTACCCGGTGACCGTTATTTTGCAGATATCACCGGAGATGGCCTTGTAAATGCTGATGACAGGGTGCCTATTGGCAATCCTCAGCCTAAATTTTTTGGTGGGCTAAACCTTGACGCCACCTATAAAGCCTGGGATATCAATATATATTTCTATGGTTCTTATGGCAATAAAGTATTGAATTATGTGGAGAGCAATCTTGAAAGTCTTGCCCGCCGGGGTGGCGTTGGATCTGAGAATGTAAACCAAGCATACTACAAGAATCACTGGACGCCAACTAATCCATCAAACCGGTACGCAAGAGCCGTTGGCACGCCCGGCGATAATAGTTCCATTAACAACGTTCCATCCAGTGTATGGATTGAAGATGGCAGTTTCATTAAGCTGAAAAATCTTTCTATAGGTTATACTTTACCGGCAAGTTTATTAAATAAATTTTCAATTACTAAAGTAAGGGTATATGCATCTTCTCAAAATCTTTTTATTATCACAAAATATACCGGGCTTGACCCGGAAATAGGCATTCAGGGCGGCAATGCAACCCAGAACGGCGTTGATAACGGAACCTATCCATCCTCCCGGTATTTTACTTTCGGATTAAACGTAACATTTTAATAAGGCCAAATTCAGCTATATGAAAAGAATTAAATTAATCATCATAATTTGTTTTATTGCGCTTCCCTGCACAATTATACCACTCGCATGCAGTAAAAGCTTTTTAAATCAAACCAACACATTTGGCATCTCACCCGATGCTGCTGCCAGTAAGCCGCAGCAGGTAATTTCGCTTGTAAATGCTATTTATGATACCTATCAAAATAGTGATTTGCTTAAGAAATGCATCTGGTACCGCGCTAATTTTGGAACGCATGATTTCTTTAACTGGGGTGCCGATGTATTTTGGAACAACTACCAAATTGCGCCCATTTTTGTGGGACTTATTACTTTCTGGAACCAATCTTATATTGGTATTGCAAGGGCAAATTCAGCATTTGCCGTTATTACCAAAGCAGAAACTGACGGTGTAATCGATCACGAATTAGCAAGTCGTTTAAGAGGAGAAGCTTTTTTTCTTAGAGGAATGACATACTATTATCTCGCCGCTTCGTTTGGCGGTGTTCCATTGGAGACAGATACTTCCGGCGCTTTAAATCTTGGTTTGAGACCGCGGGATTCAAGGGATTCTGTGTTTCAGCAAGTAGTATCCGATATGCAACAGGCAGAAAATTTATTGTTATCAAAAACGCAGTTGTCGGCAGTTGATTTAGGAAGGGCAACCAAGGGTGCAGCCTATGCCTACGATGGTGCAGCGCGCATGTGGCTGAAGGATTATGAAGGGGCCCTGGCCGCTTTCAACAATCCCGAATTTAATAACTATCATCTGTTACCAAATTTTGCGGATGTACATGAATATAATCATCAGAATAATGATGAATCAATATTTGAAGTTCAGTTTTATTTGAAACCAGGCGATCCTCAGGATTGGGGCGGAAGCTGGCAACCACCAGGCGCGGAGCTTGGCTGGATAGACAGCTTTAGCTGGCCTAACGAAATAACGCAACAAGGTTACGATTATGGTAACCCGGCTTTATGGAATTCTTACCAGGAAGGGGATAAGCGTAAATACCTCACCATTGTTGGCCCAGGAGATTCATTGCAAAGCCCTGGTATTATTGCCAAATGGGGCGGCATAAAAGGTTATCCGCCCGTGGTGGCAGGATTTGCTGCAGGAAACCCTACCTACACCGCAGATAATGGTAAAATAATAAATACCGTTGGCACCAAAACCAAACCCTGGTATGGAGATGATAAACAACGTACCGGATATGTTTGTGCAAAAAAATGGAGAGATCCAAATCTTACCGGCAATTATAATAGTCCCAGCGATAATACTGCACATATTTTCGGAGATCAAAACCAAATATTAATGCGTTATGCTGAAGTTTTGCTAAGCAGGGCTGAATGTAAAATTCGCACAGGTGATGTTCCCGGCGGATTAGCAGATTTGAAACTTGTAAGAGACAGGGCCTGGGGTGGTACTGCTCCTGCTATAATGAAAGACAGTGCGAATTATGATGGCACTGCAGGCCAGCAAATTACTGATCCTTTGCAAATGGTGTTAAGTGAATACAGGCATGAATTGACCGGTGAATACTCAACTTTCTTTGACCTTTGCAGAGCAGGCACCGATGTAGCGGTTGAATTTATAAATAAGATAAATGGTGCTAAAGAAGGAAACTATAATCCTGTTCCTAATCCGGCACCGGGCCCAACACATGATGGGCAAATACATGGTTTATATAATACCGCAATCACAGCAAACTGGACTCTTTTGCCAATACCACAAGGTGCCATTGCACTTAATCCAAACCTTACACAAAATCCGGGATATTAAATCTCATTATAAGCTTTATAAAAGGGTTCCTCCGGGAACCCTTTTAATTTATTCATCTTTATTGCTTCCAATTACAATTTGTAACTACGTTTCCGGTAATCCCTATGCGTGACGAGGTGAATGAAAGCGTAAAGTGATTCATCGCTGTTTTTTAAACCACCCAATACTAAAGACATAAAATAGCACAAACATAAACACGGGTGTACCGTGCCTGTGGTTCAAAAAAAATCAGGCTTCTGCTGCCACTTGAACTTCGTTTATTTGCTTTACGTTGAGTTTTTCCTGCAGCTTTCTTTTTTCAGCCCTTGCGGTTTTATGTTCGCCGGTGTGGCTCCAGCCGGGAGGCATTATGAGATATAAGAATTTATTTTTTATGCCCGGCGCATGCCATACATCTTTTGCCAGGTAATATATTTCGCCGAAATAAACATCCCAGAAATTACGCGGGTTCATGGGTCTCGTTATACCATATTCAATGGGCAATTCTTTCTTTTCATATTTAAATGTTCCAAAAACCTTATCCCATATATTCAGCAGGTTGCAAAAATTGGTATCCATATATTCCACATTCCGCGCATGGTGCACCCGGTGATGCGAAGGTGTAAGAATGATCTTATTCAAAAAGCCAAGCCGTGCATCTTTTAAAACATTTTCTCCAACATGAATAAATGCACCCCATGTTCCGTCAATAAACATTATAAAAAACAGCATAGGCGCATTTACACCAAGCAAAATACAAATACTGGTTCTTATAAAATCTGCATACGGGGCTTCCAGGAAAAAATGGGCGTAGGTTACAGAAAGGTTCATGTTTTCAGGCGCATGATGTGTGGAATGCAGGCACCACAATATTCTTACTTTATGTGCCAGGAAATGATAAATAAAATGAGAGAACTCCCAAATGATATAGCCATAAATAAACCAGTACCAGGTAAAGGTTGTTTTAAAAACAGAATGTTTTTCAAACAGTCCAATGCAAAGCGCCACCATGGCAATAGAAATAAACCTTGATATAAACCTGTTGGCTACAAAAATGAAAAAGGGAATGCGGTAATCGTCAATCTTGAACTTCTTATAAACAAGCGCCCTTATTATTTCTATAATTAATAAAAAGGGAATGAATGGCGATATCACCGAAAGTATGCCGTTGAATGTAAGCAGGCTGCTGTAATCGCCACTTTTTACAACTTCAACCACGTGCCCGATACCTAAAAAAGAAATTACTTCGTTGTATAAAACTTCAAAAATATTCATGGCAAAAAATCTTATATACGCTGTACAAATTTAATCTTTAATTATTAACTGCCGATGGCTGGCTAAACTGTTGCATAAAATTGCTCCAGCAATCCATAATAATCCATCAATTGTTTTTGAGTGATGCTGCCGCTTAAATTTATTGTGTGCATGGCATCAATAAGTTGTTTTATATCATCTGCAGGTTTGCCCGATTTTATGGCAAGCTGCTGTGCAAATGCATCATTAATTTCTGATGTTGCAATTTTATAACGGTTGCGCACATAATCTAAAAAATATTGCGTTAACTTATTTGCAAGGTTTTTATGATCTCCTCTTTCATAATACAATTCGCCAATGGTTGTAACAAATTCAAGCGAATCATTTTTAGGTTTTCTATGAAGAGGAATAATACGTTGCTTGCGCTTTGCTTCAGTAACTATATACAGGCTTAGCAAAAGCAGTGTTACCCAGAAAGCCCACCTGAAATTTTCATATTTTAATATAACTGATAAAACACCCTGTTTTTGTTGAGGATTTTGATTGTAGTAGTGATTCAAATAATATTCATCCCACACAATCTTTTTAGTATCATCCGGGAACAGGCGCATCAGCTTTTCAAAATATTGCCTGTTGTTTCCATACAACAAAAAGAAGTTAGTAAACGTAAATGGCGCGCTGTGAATAAAGAATTTACCATCAATAGAATTGATAGCCACTAAATTGGGCAGGTTAGCCGACGAATATCCTAAGTGAAAAGAAAAGTTGCTGTCTGTGTTTAAAAATTCATTGGCAAAATCAGCACCGGGATAATTCCAGGAAAGTGGTTTTTCAAAAGCAGACGAATCAAGTTTTACATCAACTGAATCAAAAGGATTAAATGGGCTGTGTACGCCTAATGCAAGTCCGTAATAATTAAAATGTTTATTTGATTTGAGATGAAAAAACTTTACAGCATTACGCGTGTATTGCAATGCCGAAATAAATACATAATTACCTTTTTGCACAAAGCCGGTTAAATAATCAAGATCTTCCTCTGAAGGTTCAAATGTTTTTGTTACGATTATTAAAACCTGTTTGGTTGAATCGCTGGTAAGGTTTTGCCAGTCCGCAGGTGCATACCGGTTGGTTTCTATGCGTGCCTGCGGAAATTCTTTTTGCAGCAATTGGTAAGCTACATACGTGCCATACGGAATTTTATCGATGCGGTTAAGCGTAATGGTATCGTTGAATTTATGCGGCCTGCCGCAGGAACATACACTGATTGTTAGAATAAAGAATGATATGTATAAAAAAAAGTTTTTCATGCTGCTACCGGTCTGACGCCTGTGAGGCGTCTGACCGCGTTACCTGATCCTGTTTTGAAGTTTTATAAACTCGTTTTTAATAACTGCATAGCGTTCTGTTGTTATATCAAATTTGCCAAACCACACATATTCATAACTATGCATGACTTTAAAAAAATCATCATAATACGTAGACTCATATAGTTGCTGAAGATATTGTTGGTCCGTATAATCCGGTTGGTATTGAATAGCATTTACATCGCTTAAAAGTTTTAAGGTTTGCAAAAACATTAAACGAATGGCAACACGATAATCATTTTGCTTTTCTGCATTTTGAATAAGCTTTGTGTAAGACAAGCTGAAGATGTCTTCGTATTTATCGCCATTATTTTCACCGGCTGCCGCAGTGGCATTCCTGGAAAAGATGTTGACTTTATTCTGCATTAGAAAGTATATAACAGCTGCTGAAAAAATCACAATCATAGCAACCCATAAGAGGTTGTTGAACCATGGTTGATAGAGTATGCTGTTCTGTCTTTCATCAACCAGTTCGCGGTTGCGTGCATTTAACAGGCTGTCCCGAAATTCCGGGTCATTTTTTAAACGCGCTTCTAATTTTTCAATGGCAGGAATATACCAGAAATCATCATCTTTCTTAAACTCGTTTACAGCAGCTTCTGTTAGGCCACGCTGTGCTATCTTTTTTTTAATGAAGGGTTCTGCGGCGGGCCTCCAGTTAAAAAAATATACCGAAGTATCGTAAATGTGTTTAACGGTTGTATCCACGTAACCGTCATCTTCATCATTATAAGTGGCTTCACTGTTTTGTGTAACAGTGTCAATATGCTTCATGCTGATGGTATCAACATAATTGGAATCAACCTGCGTGTATGCTGTTTGTGTTATTAAAAAAAGACAAGATAACGCAGTTGCAAATTTTATAACAACCCGGAAGTGATGAATACATAGCTGCTTAACGATACAACGGCACAAGTGTTGCGACGCAACCGTGCTGCCACAAAGCCGCGATGCCGGTAACCCAAAAAATAATATCAAAATTTTGCGCAGCAACATTTATAAATCAGCGGCATTTAATTTTCGTTTGAGGCGAATGGGATAAATAATAAAATAACCAAATACAATAGCCAATGAAAGTGTGATAATGAGCAGTTTTACCCATAAAGGCATATCAGTATGCCGTGTAAGAAAGGCCTCGAAAAAAGCAGCCATGAAAAGCATGGGAATATTTGATAAAGCAATAATAAGCCCTTCTTTTGCACCTTGCTTTAATGCATCAATGCGTTTAATGGTGCCGGGGAAAAGCCAGCTTTTGGCAAGCACCAATCCCGATGCCGCTGCAATAACAAAAGTGGAAAGTTCGAGTGTGCCATGCAGCATGATGGTAAGCAAACTATCCCGCAGCAAACCGTTATTATAAAACATATATTCAAATGCGCCTACCATAACTGAGTTTTGTATGAGGCTTGTTATGGTGAAATATCCAAAGAGAATACCGCCGCCAAATTCATACAACGATACTTTTACATTGTTGATAAAAATGTAGATGAAGGAAAGTAATTCGTTGCCATAACCATACACGCCAAAGGGATGACCATCTTTTATATTTTGCAGGGTCATATCAACGTAAGCATCGCCAAGAATGCGGCGCACGAAGGTCTCATCGTTTTTTGCAGAGAAAAGGCCAATCGCTACAAAGGAAACAAAAAGGCAAAAACTAATAAGCAATACACGGTGATGTTTTGCAATAATCAACGGCAGCGTGTATTTAAAGAAACGAACAATACGATTAGTGCTTTCTTTTTTGTTTTGATAAATGGCAAGGTATTTCCTGGCCGCCATTCCGTTTAAATACTGCGTTGTTTTGCTTATGGGATAAAAGGTTTTGCTGTAGCCGAGGTCTTCAACCAGTTGCGTAAACTCCTGCGCCATTTCATCAGGATGATCGCTGGGATTATCCTGTATCTGTTTCCAGCGATTGCGGTTGCGTTTTATAAAAAGGGCCTCTCTCAATGTTCTGATGTTTGGGTGTGAAAATTAGAATTAGTTTATCTTTCCGCCAATTGTTTATGGAAAAAATAAAAATTCCCACAAGCTTTAATATAGAGCTCGATTATGAAACACCGGAGTTTCATAAACGGCTTTTTGCGTGGGTAATTGATATTTGCATCATGGTAGCCTATTACAATATTATGATGTATGTGTTGCGGGCAATAATGCATTCGCAAAATTCAGGCAATAACCTGCCACTGCTCTATAACATGAATGCGCTATATCTTTTATTTTTCCTGCCCATATTATTATATCATTTATTCTTTGAAATTATAATGAACGGGCAAAGTATTGGAAAGAAGCTGATGCATATAAAAGTGATTGGTGAAGATGGCGGCAGGCCTGCATTGCATCAATATTTGATACGCTGGCTTACGAGGCCATTTGATATTGTTTTTTCATTGGGGCTGGCCGGCTTATTAATAACCGTATTAAGCAAGAAGAATCAGCGCTTGGGCGATATGGCGGCAGGCACTTTGGTAATTAAAACAAAGATGGAAACAGATATTGACGATACCGTTTTTCTTGAGGTGGAAGATGCTTACAAGCCCCGCTTTCCGCAGGTGATGCGTTTAAGCGACCGTGATATGAATACCATTAAAGGCGTATTGAACAACAGCATACGTTACAGGAATTTTGATGTAGCAGCAAGGCTCAGCGATAAAATCCGTAACGTTTTAGATATTACGGAATATGTGGAACCGGTAGCGTTTTTGGAAATATTGCTGAAGGATTATAACTATTATTCGAATAAAGAGTAACAGAAAGTTAGCTATATAATGCAATATGCTAATAGGTTTTTAAGTAAATTGCATAAAAGCGTTTGAGATGTCTATTGTTGTAAAAGCAAAATATGAAAACGGGAATGTAAAATTGCAGGAACCTGCGCCAACGCAGGAGAATGTTCCTGTATCTGTTATATTTCCAGATAACGCAGATAATAATATTTCTTTAAAAAAGAATGAAATTAAATTTGGCTCCCTCGCAGGGAAAATAGCTGTACCGGAAAATTTTGATGACCCTTTGGACGAATTTCAGGAATATGAACCCTAATGAAAATTCTGCTTGATACACACATCTTAATTTGGGTGCTTGAAAATAATAAGTCCCTGACCCCCTTTCATAAATCAATATTGGCTGATGCCCACAATGAGAAAATTGTAAGCCAACTGAGCTTTATAGAAATAGCAATAAAAATCAATATCGGTAAACTTCCGGGCTTTAATACTTCGCTTCATGATTTTATTTACCATGTAAAGAACGATGGTTTTTCAATACTGCCAATAGCAAACAAACATTTAATAACTTACACTTCGCTACCGTTTATTGGCAATCATAAAGATCCTTTTGACAGAATGCTAATCGCTACTGCCATTAATGAAAATATGGCTATTATTACAGTTGATGATAAATTTAAACTTTATCAAAGTCTGATACGACTTCTCTGATTTAATATTACTTCAATCTTCCGGAAACTGCGATTTATCTATGCCCGACACTATCCTTAAAGCATTTTTATAATACACTTTCTTTAAAATATCATCAGGCAAACCCATGCCATACATACGCCAGAATGCATGGTATTTTTTGTGATAAGGAAAATATTCATCTTCTGTTTCCAGCACCCGGAAATAGGTGGCATATTCCGAAGGCACCCAACTGTCTTTGCCAAATAGAATCCTGTCCTGGTATTTGACAAAGAACGCTTTTGCAGCCCTCGGCTGACGTCCAAGCTCTGCTATAACAGCGCCAAACTCTACTACTACATTAGGCAATGCAGTAAGCAATGAATCAAGCTTTGCAAGATCATTGGCATACCAGCCAAAATGAGCTGCGATAAATGTTGTGCCGGGATGTTTTTTAAACATATTGTGCTGTTCATTTATCAGTGTTTGCCAGGGCGCAGGATCGGTATCGCTTCTTTTGCGGCCGGGGTGTGTTTTTAATTCAAGCCAGCGCTCGTTATGTTCATCCATTGGTTGCCAGAAAGGTGCAGGGTCTGCTGTATGAATAAGCACGGGTATTTTTAATTCACCACATTTCTCCCATATCGCATCCAGCCTTGGGTCATCAATCGTAACACGTTTGCCTGAAACATCTTTTACAGAAAAACCCAGGTTCTTAAATATCTTTAAACCATTTGCTCCGTTGTGCACATCTGTTTCCAGTTGCTGCACAGCTTTTTCGGTCCAACCCGGCGCACCAACATTATCAAAATTGATGTTGGCAAAAACAATAAAACGTTTTGGATATTGTGCATTGATATTATCAATCATCTGCTTTAACCTGCTGCCATTGCCGCCGCTTAAATTTACCATTACCTGCTGGTTAAGGCTATCCATATCTTTTATTAAACCATCAAGGCTGCCATTGCCCATATTCCACTGATGATTATGCACATCAATAAAAGGATATTTGGCTTTGGTTAATTTATGCTCTGGTACAACCAAAGTTGAAACAGGATCATATTGTTCAAAATCCATTTTGCTGGATTGAGAGAATGCGGGTATAAACATACCAAGCATACATAATGTTGCAGCAATTTTAAGCATGGTTATTTAAAAATTATTTACTGAAATGTAAAACGATTTTTTTACTTGGTTATAATCAAATGATGATTGGCCCGTATAAAAAATCCCGCACAAGGCGGGACTTAAAAAGATACATACAACCTGCGTTATTTTTTCTTGCTCGCAGCATATTCGTCATTGAGGCGCTTCACTATTTCATTCGTAATATTTCTAACTGAATCTTTGTAATAAATAACATTGTCATCGCCGCTTGTTGCAAAAACATAAGTATAGCCTCTTTGTGCACTATATGTTTTTAAGAAAGCCTGTATCTTATTTTTAAGCTCAAGCATTTTCTGCATGTATTCGCCCTGGAAATCCTGACTTAAACTTTGCTGTTGCTGCGCATAATAATTATCCAGGCGTGCAAGGTCTTCCTGCATCTGGCTTTGCTCTGTTTGAGATAAGGTAGCGCCACGCTTATTATACTCATTCACCTTTGTCATATAATCCTGCTTAATTTTATTAAGCTTGGCTTCAACTGCATCATTCTTTCCCTTAAGATAATCACGGGTTTCTTTGGCAAAAACATAGTTTTTGTCAATCGAATCTATATCGAAATAAGCTATTTTAAAATTCAAATCAGTTGAATCATGTTTTGGGGGAATTACGGCAGCCTTTGCTGAATTATTATTATAAAAAGCATAAAACAAATAGGCAACGGCCAACAACAGAACAATGTTTAAACCTAATAAAAATTTATTCATTCGTGCATTTTTTTTCAGCGGTCTTATGGAACGCCCTTATGTACACTGCCCTGTGTGTCCGGATTTACATGGGCATTTCATTCATTGAGTTTTATAACGCGTGAAGATAAAAGTAATGGCATCAATAAAATTGTTAAATCAACCATTGTTAACGCCTGTGTATTTATGCGCAAAATGGCTTTGAAGTTGTTTGAATTGTAAAGCAATACCATCATCATCTACCGGTCTTAATGCTTTGCAGGAGGTAAAATGAGTTAAGCAGTTTCCTGAAGCTCCGGCCGTTAATTATATTCAACTCTGATCAAACAACTTCTCAACGATTATCATTCTATTAATCATTCTTAACATTTTCAAAATATTGCAGGCTGTTTTGTTTGTCTATATCAATCTGCTTCACCAGTTCTTCCAGCGTGTTAAATTTTTCTTCGCTGCGCAGGTATTTACAAACGAAAACTTTCATGGTACGTCCATAAATATCTTCATTAAAATTAAAAATATTCATTTCAATGGTACGATCTTTTCCATTTACGGTTGGGCGAATACCAATGCTCATCATACCCTGAAGCAGCTGTGGGCTGTGAGCTGCAGGCTGCAAGCCTGCGATTGTTTTTTCTGTTGATCGCTGATTGTTGACCGTTGATGGCAAACTCATCTCCGCTTCTGCCACATAAATGCCATTGGCAGGGACCAGCTTATCTTCATCATGAACAATAATATTAGCAGTGGGATAACCCAGTGTGCGGCCAAGCTTGTTGCCATCAACCACCATGCCTTCAAAAAAATAATTATAGCCAAGATAGCTGTTAGCAGTTTCTATTTCACCGGCAAGCAAAGCTTCGCGAATGCGGGTGGAGCTTACGGTTATATCGTTAATAAGCTGTTCAGGGATTTCCTTTACCGAAAATCCAAGTTTTTTGCCAAAGCTTTCCAGCAAATGATAATCGCCGGCCCTGTTTTTTCCAAACCGGTGATCGTAACCGATAATTAACGTGTGCGGCCTGCATTTTTCAAACAAAAAATTAACAACATATTCTTCAGGCGTTTGTTCAGAGAAAGCTTTATCAAAGGGAGCAACTATTAAATGGTCAATACCAAAAGATGCCAGCAGGCTTATCTTTTCTTCCAGTGTATTCAGCAAATACACTGGTGTTGCGGCTTTTATAACAGAGCGCGGATGCGGGTGAAAAGTAATGATAATGGTTTCACCATTTATCTTTTCAGCTTCTTCCTTTAACTGTTTTATTATTTGTTGATGGCCGAGATGGACACCATCAAATGTGCCAATGGTCACAACCGAATTGCGAAACGGTGGTAAATGATGTATGGAACGGTGCACCTGCATAAAATGGCAAATATAAGACCCTGAAAGCCCCAACCCTAAAGGGTGTTATTAAAGTTGCGCATAATTAATCATAGCAAACTTATTTTTGCGGCAATGAAATTGTATAACCAGGCAATCCAATACTCCCCATCAGGGGATGGAAACACAAATGGAGGCGGTCTCTATTCCAAACGCGGGGTTTCTGCTCAGAAAGAAGAAGTGCATGCTGCCATAAAAAATCTTGATAAAGGTTTATACGAGTTTGCCTTCTGTAAAATATATCCAGATTTTATTGGCAATGATGATGCGTTTGTAAATGTTATGCACGCCGATGGTGCTGGTACCAAAAGTATTCTTGCTTATTTGTACTGGAAAGAAACCGGTGATATTACTGTTTGGAAAGGCATTGCGCAGGATGCTATTGTGATGAACCTCGACGACCTGCTTTGTGCGGGCATTTATGATAACATTCTTTTTTCTTCCACCATCGACAGAAACAAACTGGTAATACCCGGCGAAGTGCTGGAACAGGTGATTAATGCCACACAGGATTTTTTTAATAATATGAAATCATTTGGTATCAATATTCATTTTCTTGGCGGCGAAACAGCCGATGTGGGCGATGTGGTTCGGACCATTGCCGTGAACGGAACCATGATGGCAAGATGGCCGAAGAATAAGATAATCACTAATGAAAAAATAAAGCCGGGTAATGTAATCG
>JAEWBD010000139.1 GCA_023391315.1 Bacteroidota bacterium
TCCACTATCATTACAAGAAGATGCATTTCGTAGGTGTTTTAAATAAACTTTATCTGCACCGCTTTATCAATAATAGGCCGCAAAACATTATCTAACTCTATAGCTGATTCATTAATGGCTCCTAATAAATCGTTTGTTTCAATGTCTGCTGCCGGGGCATTTTGAATAAGGTCTGCAAGCGCCATGATGCGTGCCAATGGTGCCCTTACCAAATGTGATTGCATCCAGGCTATTTCCTGTAATTTCCTGTTTTGTAATTCTATAGCCTGAACATAATTTAATTTTTCGGTTATATCCTGGATGATCATTACTTGCGATATTTTGCCGCTCAGCTCAATACGCTTACAAAGCACAACAACATATATAACCTCGCCATTTTTCTTTCGATGTAAGATAACATCTTTTGAAAACAGCCCGGCATGCGGGGGTAATGCAATTGATCCCTCCTCTTGTGAAAGCGGGGCCTCTACAACTATAGCTGATGTGGTTAAAGAAGTAAATTCGCTATGCGTATATCCGTAAAGATCAATTGCGGCGGCATTTACATCTATAATTTTATTTGTATCGGGATCGCACACCCATATAGGCTGAGGGCTAAGGTGAAACAGGTCGCTGTATTTTTTTTCTGATTCAGTTATCTGGATAAGATGCAGTTCCTGCTGGGCATACAGCTTTTGCAAATCCATTTCTGCAACCTTTATTTCTGTAATATCAAGGCAGGCGCCAATCATTTTGGTGGTAGCATCATCGCTGTTATCAATCAGCCTTGCCCATGATTTCAAATACCGTATCTCCCCGTTCGGGCGCTTAATGCGTTCTTCAAATACCGCACCTTCTCCTGATTGCTGTATATGTTGTAATATATTGATAACTTTTTGCCTGTCTTCTTCAAGCAGAGCGGCTAAGAAGTTTTCAGTGCTTGGAAAATACAGCTTTGCATCAACTCCGTAAATATCATATAAAACATCTGACCATTGCAGCTCGTTGGTTTCTAAATTCCATTGCCAACTGCCAAACCTGGCTAATTCCTGTACCCTGTTCATCATTTTGTTTGCTTTCGTCAGTTGCTCTGATTTTAAAGCGTTCTCCAGGATGAGTTGTAATAGCTTAACCGCCCGTTCAATAATTGTTCGTTCTTTGTCGCCGGGCTGCCGTACCTGTTTATAATACATTCCCAATACCGCAATTACATTATCGCTAAAATCGATAACAGGGTAAGACCAGCAGGCCTTAAAGCCTAAAGCCAAAGCTAAATGGGCATAGTGCTCCCATTCCGGGGCATTGGCAATATCACTTATATATACAGGCTTCTTTAAATAAGCGGCTGTACCGCAAGACCCTGTATTTTCACCAATCGGAAGATGGTTGATTGCATCGAGGTAATTTTGCTGCAGCGAGGGAGCAGACCAGCGCAGTAAGCGTCCATCCTGGATCTTATGTATCGAGCAATACAGCCCCGGGTAAAGTGATTCAATCCCTTTAAGGTATTCAGACAATATTTCGCTTACGGGCAGCTCCCGCGCTTCATTCAATGCCAGTATGCTTCTTTCCAGCTTATCCATCTCTGCCAGTGATTTACTTTCAGTAACATCCTGCATAATGCCGTAAATATGCACGCTTGCATCCTCTGATACATCGGCCTTACCGGTTACCAGCAACCATTTCTTGTTGCCTTTGGCTGATATAATGGGTAATGTATCGCAAAAGGTCTCTCCGTTTTCCTCTAACTTTTTAAGAGCAAGTTTTATTCGCTCCCTGTTTTTTTCATTTTCAAAAAAGTTAAGCCATTCGTTTATACCAGGCTGAAAGGCGGCATCCACCTCAAGTATATCCAGCAGTCCCTGCGAGCAGGTAAGTGTCTGCCCCGGCTGTTTTATTTGCCAGGTGCCTATGTTTGCTGCGTGGAGGGTTTTATCCATGAGGTCTGAATACATGGCCGCTTCGGTCTTGTCTTCCAGCGTGCATACAATATATTCAACCACTCCTTCTTCATTAAACACGGGTATGTTATTTGCCTCCAGGTATTTTATATTCCAGGCCTGTGTTTCTGCGGGCTTTGATTTGTATTTTTTAAGCAACGACCGTACAGCGCTTCTTTTTAGAAGTACTTCATTAAAAGCATCATTCCAGCCGGTAGTATTTTCATAGGGATCTGTTGGGAAAATTTCGAAAAAGTCTTTGCCAATCAGGTTTTCACGGCTGCTGTTTACCAAACGCAAACAAGCATCATTTACATCCACAATGGTGAAAGATGGCGGATCCGGTTTTAAGATCAGGGAAGCATCTGAAAGCATCCGAAACGTAGTTGAATAAATTTTTTGTCCTATCATTTCAGTTCTTTGACAATAAACTACACGTTACCTTATTCCAGCTACAGGGCAGTTAGAACCAGGGCTTTCCAATTAAGGATATTGCAATTTAGCAAATTTTTACGCAGTGCATCGCAGCAGGTATTGTTGGTAGCAATTGGCTATTTGCACATTAAAACAGGTCTGTAAAGAATGCCGCACAACTGTTTTCATCTATAACGCCACCACTGCCAGCACCGGGAAATGGTCTGATGAAAACCTGCCATTCCAGCTTTCTGAAATGGTGCCATGCTTCAGCACGCTTACTTTATTTTTTATGAAGATGTGATCAATGGCTTTATCACTCACTTCTTTTGATTTAAAAGCATTGAATGTGCCGGTTGGCCCGTAATGCGGTGATTGAGAAACCGAAATAGATTCTATAAGATGATCCGGATTGGTTTTATCAACAATAATTTTTATAGGCTCATCATCTTCCGTTGCATTAAAATCGCCAGTAACAATTACCGGTAAACTGCCTGCCATTTCTTTTATTTTCTGCAATAATAATTTAGCGCTTTCTGCCCGTGCCACTTTACCTATATGATCGAAATGCGTATTAAAAGCATAGAATTTTTTATGCGTGATTTTGTCTTCAAAAAAACACCAGGTAACAATCCTTGGCAACGCCGCATCCCAGCCTTTGGATCCTGCTTCAGCCGGCGTTTGCGAAAGCCAGAAAGTAGCTTGCTTTAAACAAAGCAATCTTGTTGTATCATAAAATATAGCGCTGTATTCGCCTTTTGTTTTGCCATCATCGCGGCCAACGCCTGCATGTTTATAATTTGGAAGCCGTTGCTGCAAATCCTGCATTTGGTTATCCAAGGCTTCCTGCACACCAAGAATATGCACGTTGAAAAATTTAACCTGCGAAGCCGCAAGGCCTTTTCTGTAAGGCCAGGCATTTAAGCTGTCGCCGGTATTGTTATAACGAATATTAAAAGACATTACATTCAAGGGCTGCGCTTCTGTAAACATGGTGATAAAGCAAAATGAAATGAATAAAACAAATTTCAACAATTGCATATTTTATTATTTGGGGCAATGTTATATAATTTTGAACGAATGCCACAGAGGTCTGAAAAACTGCTGGTGATTTAATGAAAAAATCATCTGTGTATTTGTGGCAGCAATAATAAAAATGAAATTTCAATTTATTAACATAGGCAAGCCGCATGATGAAGCTTTAAAAAGAGCAATTGATGATTTTACCAAACGCGTAAATAATTATTACAGTGCTGAATGGCTGATCATTCCGCCGGTAAAAAATGCTGCGGCATTACCGGAAGCTGAATTGAAAAAGCAGGAAGCAAAAATTATTTTAAACAAAATAAAAGACGATGATTTTTTAATGCTGCTGGATGAAACCGGCAAACAATTAACATCGGTTGAATTATCAAATTTCATAGAACAAAAAATAAACGCAGGCGAGAGAACTATTGTGTTTTTAATTGGCGGTGCTTTTGGCGTAAGTAATGAAATAAAGCAGCGCGCCGATTTTATATGGAGTTTATCCAAACTTGTTTTTCCACACGGGCTGGCGCGCCTGATATTGGCCGAGCAGGTTTACCGCGCATGCACTATTTTGCGCAATGAAAAGTATCATCATGCATAAAAGGTTTACGTGTAAGAGCTAAGGCGAAAGGTGTACTCTGCTTGTAGCTTGCAGCCTTCTTAAAAAAAATAAGACATGTCAATAACAATTATCATCATAACAGGTATTATTTCTTTCCTTGCTTTTAATAACCAGGATTTAATGGATAAGCTTATCTTTTATCCGCCCGATATTACCAAACGTAAACAATGGTACCGTTTTTTCAGCAATGGATTAATTCATGCCGATATTGGCCATTTGCTTTTTAATATGTTGTCGCTCTATTTTTTTGGCGATTATGTAAATGATGGGTTTTCGCAAATTTTTGGCAGCGCCGGCACACTGCTTTATTTGGTGATGTATATTTCTGCACTTGCCATTTGCCTTATACCCACCTACATGAAAAACAAAGACAATTATTATTATCGCAGCCTTGGTGCCTCGGGCGCTGTATCTGCCGTTGTGTTTGCGGGCATATTGTTATATCCCGATGCTAAGCTTAGCCTGTTGTTTTTGCCCATACCTATTCCCGGTTTTATTTTCGGGCCATTATACCTTATCATTACGGCTTATCTTAATAAACGCGGCGCCGGCAACATCAATCATTCTGCGCATTTATGGGGCTCGTTGTATGGTGTGGCATTTGTAATTGCTTTAAGCTTTGCATTAAATACAGGGTTCAATCCTATTAATCATTTTGTTGATGCTATACGCGATAGTTTAATGCGATGATTTTTTGGTTACCAGCTGTCGAACATTCCTCATCACGATTGTGTCACTCCCTTGTACAGTTGATTCATTGCGCAGCATCAGCGTTCCTGCGCAGCAGTAAAACTTATCTTCAGCACTTCCTGTGTTGATGATGTTATTTTAAAGCGTTCATCAATCCGGTAACCAATAACCCAAATGATTTTTTTATTCATTTCAATAACCCATGCATTTTCTTTTGCAGTAGCCGATAATTTCTGGTCAATAAAAAAACGGGAGAGCTTCTTTTTTTTCTTCATACCGAGCGGGTAAAAATAATCGCCCTGTTTCCATTTGCGCAATAACAGGGGATATTCGATTTGTGTGGCATCTAAATAAGCGATGCTGTTATTAGCTGCAAGCTGCAAGCTGTTAGCTGCAAGCTTCTCAAACTTCAAACTGCCTCTTTCAAAATTTATTGTTCTGTTGGCTGCTTCAATCAGAATATGGTTAGCTGCTGAAGTTTCAATTGGTGCAATAATAAAATGTTTACGGTCTTTTATTATCCGGTGTGTGGCTGATGATACATAGCTGCTGTTAGCTGCATCGAACAACTTTTTTATTTCGGTTAATTGTTGTGCATGAAAATTATAAGGTTTTATTATTTCCCATAAAACAGTATCGAGTGGTTTTGTTTGCTGCAATCTTAAAATGGGTATATGAATTTCATTGCCTTTGTACTCAATCAACTTCTCTTTATGCATTTCAATTGATTGTTCATATAAAGCCGACACATCTTTAAAACGCTGAATATTGCCCTGCAGGTTTTGTCTTGCATTTTCAAACTGTTCTTCCGCCAGCGGAATTATTTTATGCCTGAAAAAATTGCGGGTGTATTTATCCTCTAGGTTGGAAGAATCTTCCACCCATGCTAAATTATTTTCCTCTGCATAAACGGCAATTTGTTTTCTTGTGGCAAACAATAATGGCCGAATAATTTTTCTTTCTTTATCATAAGCCAGCATGCCCGTTAAACCATGAATGCCCGTGCCGCGAAACAAATACATCAGCATGGTTTCAATATTGTCGTCTGCGTTATGCGCTATGGCAATTGACAGTGGAGAGTTGTCGGTTGACAGTTGACTACGTAAAGCACTAAACCAATCATACCGCAGTTTTCTTGCGGCTTCCTGTATGGAGATTTTGTTGTCTTCAGCATATTGTTTTGTATGGAACTGTTTTATGATAACTTCTTTATTATATTTTTCTTTTAAGGTTGTCATAAACAGTTCATCCCTTAAACTTTCTTCCCCGCGCAACAAAAAATTGCAATGCGCTATTATAAAATCATAACCCGATTTATAAAAAAGATCCGTTAAAACAATGCTGTCAATACCGCCGCTTACCGCCAATATGAATTTGTTATTGGCAGGAGACAAGTGCGGAAAGCTTTCCTTTAAATATTGTTGGAACTTTTGAAGCAACATGCGGCAAATGTAGTTCAAGCGTTCACTTGTTCACAAGTTCAGGGTTCATTTGTTTGAAGGTTTAAAGTTTAATGTCTCGCCATGAAAATATGCAGCACAAGTGAGTGACACAACCGTGCTGCCACAGAGTGCCATCGCTGGTATCATAACAATTGAATAAAAAGCTTTCAGCTTTTTATAATTTCAACGGAATCTTATTGCTGGTTTTGCAGGCTTCATAAATAGCATCAATAATCTTTAAATCTTTTACGGCTTCTTCACCATCAACCGGCACAACAGGCTTTTCATTATTGAGAATGATGCCAGCCATTGCATCCATCTGTACGGTTTGATGCGTTACAACAGGCGCATCAATTTCTCCTTTATTCGTCCGGCCTCTTATAGGGCCATAACCAGTTGCGGGCAGCAATTCGGCAAAGCCTTTTTCCCCATTAAGAAAAAACCTGTCGAGGTTATTCATACTGTAAGTTGAAAGACAGGAAGCCACAGCGCCGCCGGGAAAACCGAGTTGAATC
>JAEWBD010000304.1 GCA_023391315.1 Bacteroidota bacterium
AAGGGAACATTGAAAAGAAGGCTTATGTAATTCAAAAAATTAATAAGGTATTTAATTTTTCTGTGCCGCCACCTGCCACTTATAGTTTATCAACCTTGTATTGGGAAGCATTTGAATTAAAAAACCAGCAAACAGATATTGATTACTGGCAATTTGAGATACCGGATAATACGGCCGGCACCTGGGAAATGAATGCCAGTCTTTATCTGGCAGATCAACTCCCGCAGGGCATGATAGCAAATGCTGCACCCGAAGCACATGGTTTACCATCTTCAACAAGTGAACCGAAAGGATTGGGGCGTATTCGTGGAACAAGAAGCATTACCGGCAAATTTGATTTTACGGGTACAGTCAAGAACCATAGTTTTCAATGATATTCAATAAAAGGCCATGCAAATAATAACCTGCAATCACCAATATAATTTACCGGATTAATAAATTAATCTATTTAATGCATTCGCATAAAGTACATACAACAAATGGCCTGAACGGTATTCAAAAAGGTAAGCTTTTCTTTCAACCGAAAATGGCAATGAACCAGTACAATGATATTAATAGCGACAAAAAAGTATTGCGGCGAAAAGAAGTAAATAATGATGTAATGCCCTTTAATGTGCCTGCTGAAAATTATATCAACTCAATAAATGGAAAAGGGAAATCACTGTCGCGTGAGGAGAGAAGTTTTTTTGAACCAAGACTGGGTTATGATTTTTCTGATGTGCAATTACATACGGACAGTAATGCCAATCAATCAGCAAAAAACATTAATGCCTTAGCTTATACGCATGGCAACAATATTATTTTCGGGCCAGGTAAATATCAGCCTGGTACTACTGAAGGAAAAAAGTTGATGGCTCATGAGTTAACGCATGTGGTGCAGCAAAAACAAAATACTGCTATTATTCAGCGGTCAATAGATGAAGATGGAATTACTGATACACCGCCGCGTTATTCTTTCTCTACGCGATGCGGCTGGATCGACTGGTCGCACGCTGGAACGGGTATGACTTCACAGTTAATTCAAACCATTCAAAATGCTTCCGATGCCATGAGGGCCTCAGGCGATACAACGCCACAGCCGGTAACCACACCTGCAATGGAATCTCACGGCGGCCCTTTTTTATTAAGCAGTGTAACACCATCATTTCATATCAAGCGGCCACTGTCTGCCGATGAAGTTTTAAGTGTTGCACTGCGTGTGTTTATGCTGCAATCGCTGGCTTTTGAAAATTTGCAGCAATGGACAGATGCGATTGGTCAATCATCTTTTTCAGCAGAAGACCTGCCGTCAAACATCATTTCTTTTTATAGAGCGGCAAGAAATTTTAGCCGGGATGATATAACAACCATCTGCGATGTTATGGATGCCGACAGTTCACTTGCAGAATTTGAAACCAATGAGCCTACGGAAAGAAACCGAACTTTCAGGCCACTTGCATCATCGCAAACTACAGGCTGGCCAGGTGATTTATCTTCAATTAGCCCGGCAGCTATTGATGGCCCTTTAATGGATTCACCTACCGGCACATTAAACACGTTTGGCGGCGCATCAAGAGATATAAACCTTGCAGAGTATAATGCGTTATTAAGCGGCGCTTTGTCGATAGTTTCTGTTTCCGGCAGTAATACTATTGATATCAGTAGTACCGAATCATCTTCTGCAGCAGGAAATCATTTTGAGATTGCAGGTCTGTCTGCATCGCATAATTATATGTTCCGCTGGAATATACTGGATGATAATAATAATGCCTATGCTATGTGGAGCGATAGTGGTGGGGTTCATCAATATAGCAGCGCGAATAATGCCTACATAGGTTCGGGTACAAGAGCATTATTCAGGGAGCGTGGTATTACTACTGCAACAGTGAATTGTCGTGTTGCCATCAGCAATGCACAGCAGTTTAATGAAGTATTCAGGCTGAGGGTAAATTTTACCTGGTGATAATAAAATGCCTGTGGGTTTATAAAATGGCAGATTATAAATTTAAATAGCCCTGCAATAAATATAAATGAATTAAGCTTTTTTGAAAACAAAAGATACTATATCATTAAAAGCAAACCTGGATAATACCCGGCGGTCAGCTATTTTTTTTCAGCCGAAACAGGCTAATGCTTCAGGCGAACTTACTATTAATCATCCGAACGATGTTTACGAGCAAGAAGCAGATGCGGTTGCCGATAAAGTAATGCGCATGCCTGGTACTTCCATCAATTCATTCTTCAAACCGGCTATTACATCCATACAACGCAAATGTGCACATTGCGAAGAAGAGGAAAAGCATGTACAGCGAAAAGCAGATACCAATTCAGTAATGGTACCTGATGAAAACGCGGATTATATAAATTCACTTTCTGGCGGAAATGCTTTAAGTAATGAAGATAAAAGCTTTTTTGGAGCGAGGATTGGATACGATTTTTCGAATGTAAGGATCCATACAGATTCAAACGCAGTAAAATCTGCACAAAGCCTGAATGCCCTTGCTTATACTTCAGGCAATAACATTGTTTTTGGCAGTGGCCAGTATTTGCCGGGTACAGAAAAAGGTAAACATTTGCTGGCGCATGAGCTCACACATGTAGTGCAGCAATCTCAAAATACCCTTCCGCATATTCAACGTCAGCCCGATGAAACAAATGAAGTACCAAAGAATGAAGTAGTTGAAAAATTAGAGAATGATACTTTATTCAAAAAGCTGGAAAATAAAATAAAGGATGAAATAAAAGATGCCATTAAAACGGCGCCTGAAAAAATAACGCAGGCTATACTTGAAAAGATCATTGATACAACAGTTACAGATCCTCAATATAAAGAAGGCCTGAAAAAAGCCACTGAGGCAATTATTAAAACCATTACGGGAAAGAAAACCGTTTCAACAAGCAAATGCGATGCTATTCCCGGTTATCATGAAGGTGGGTCTACAGACTTTAAAGGCCAATGTTGTTCCGGCGCCATTGAAAGCGCTCAAAGTTGTTGCCCGAAAGATAAGTTTGCACCTAATAATTTAAATTATAATTGCTGCAAGGCTGATGAATTTGTGAATGGAGAAGGTAAATGCGAAAAACAACCTTCTGTAGATATAAACACTATTTGTATTCCGCCGGGCAAAAAGGATTCATTGGGCAAATGTTGCATGCCGCCATTTGAAGTGATTAATGGAGCCTGTTCTTCGCCTCCGCAAAAGGAGCCGGAATCTCCGTCTTCATTCAGCTTAAATTTCAGGTTGGGTGTTATTGACGATTATAACATTAATGAATCAACCCTCAACAGCCGGCAACAGCCACATTTTGATGAGATAAAAAAACAAATACATCAGTTTATGGAGGCATGTCCTGCAAGCGCTGTTTCCATTACAGGGTTTGCAGATAAACCGGGCACCGAAGACTACAACCAGGATATAGGGCAACGTCGTGCCGACTATATAAAAATGTTGATTCAGTTAGACCTGGTAAGCGTAAATCCCGGTGGTATGGCTCCATTAATATTTACACGATCTGAAGGGGAAAATAACCCGGTTGATGTAAAAGCAGGAGAGCGTTATTCGGCAGCAAACAGGAGAGTAGAAATTGAATTTAATTCTTTATGCCCATCACTTGGCAAGCCGGTTGAAAAAAATACCGGCGACATATTCTTTAAACCAAAGCCATTTTTTAATTTTTAATAGCTAACGATGGTACAGACCGAAAATTTGCATAACAATAATAATGCAGCAATAGGTGTTCAGCCATTATCAAAGCGATCATTCTTTCAGCCAAAGCTTTCTATTAATCAACCCAACGATGTATATGAACAGGAAGCAGATGCGGTTGCAGATAAAGTAATGCGCATGCCTGATCCATCAATCAATAATAATTCCTTTTTTAAACCAGCCATTACCTCCATACAACGCAAATGTGCCCACTGCGAAGAAGAAGAAAAGAAAATGCAACGGAAAGAAATAAATGGCGATATAAATGCTTCTGCTGAAACCGAAAACTATATCAACACACTTTCAGGAGGAAAACAACTGGATGAAAAAACAAGAAGTTTTTTTGAACCAAGAATGGGTTGTGATTTCACTAATGTAAAAATTCATACAGGCACTGCCGCTGCAAAATCTGCACATGCTGTAAATGCCCTGGCTTATACAACAGGCAACAATATTGTTTTTAATGAAGGCAGGTTTAATCCTGAAACTGACAATGGCAAAAGATTATTAGGGCATGAATTAACGCATGTAATTCAGCAAAAGAATGAGCAGGGGTTGCAGCGAAAAAATAGGATACAACGGCGTGTTTATCATGGCACTGATCATGCCGGTAATTATGATATTGATACAAGCGCCTGCACCTTCAATTATAACCAGGATTGGTATTTTAATTTTGGTGCCGATGTTGTGGATACAAGCAGGAATTCCTACATGGCTTCAGCAGAACGGCAGGTGGAAACAGTATGGTCGCATAAGCATCGCATAAAACCTGGTAATGATCCCTGCCCTTGTCATACTGATGGTTTTGATGTGGCCGTAGATTTAAATACGCATGCAGAAGCAAGAGGAGGAAGGCACGGCTACAGTGTTGATGTAAACGATGCAGGCACCACCGGGTTTACCAACCAGCCTTCGCGGCAAATGACGCTGGATACTACGCATGAAACGCCGGTGGATATGGGCAGCGGATTAACACAGCAGAGAATTGCACATGAGTTTGGGCACACATTAGGCATAACGGATGAATATCATTGGTGGACGAGGCTGTGGAATAGTTTTGGCGCATCAGATCGCGAATCTATTATGCATTCGGGTGATGAAGTGCGGCCCAGGCATTACCAGCAGTTTGCCGATATCATCAATCTTGAAATACCGGAATGCAATTACAACCCCGAAGGGTTTTCTACAGCTTCATTGGCTAACCCGGTTGCCCGGTTTGGCTTAACAACCGGTGCGTTATTAAACGACCCGGCTTTTGTTATCGGTTTGCATGTTGACAGGCGCTTGGGCAACGATGCTTTTCTCGGCTTGTTTTATCCACGCCTCGGTTTTGATGCTTACTGGAACACAGAAACGGGCAATGTGCTTTCGGGGCCAACTGTTGGTTTAAGTTTAAACCGTATAGCACATCCGCTGTTTCTCGATATTAATACCGGCGTTTTATTTGATCCGGGTAATCCCGGCCACCCGCCGCAATTAAATATCCCGGCTTCACTCACCGTGGGTTTACGTGGAAATGGTTTCCAGGCCGGCGTAAATTATACGGCCATGTTTGATGTATTGGACCGTGGCTCCTATAGTCATATTATTGGAGTAAACTTATCATTTGATATCGGGAGGTAAGTGATAAGTTGATTGAGTGGAATAATTAATACGTTTGTGAGTTTAGGGTACACGTTGCGCGGGAAAATGATCGGTTATTTTATTATATCATCCACTTTATTAATTATCCGTTCTGGCGCTATCAAGTTCATGCAGGCCCAATCGCCACGATAACAGGTCTTGTTACCAAACACGGAGCAAGGCCTGCAATATAAATCTGCCTGAACAGCGTTGGATGGGTTTTGCCCAAAACCATAAAAGCCAGCGAAAGGATGTGTGGCGCCCCAGATACTTACAACCGGAACGCCATATAAAGACGCAAGGTGCATATTGCCGGAATCCATGCTTATCATTAAATCAAGATGGCTGATGAGTATAAGCTCTTCTTTAAAAGACAGCCTGCCGGCCATATTAATAACGTTAGGATATACTTTTTGCCAGGCTTCAAATTGCAGACGCTCATTGCTGCCGCCAAAAAGAAATATTGTATGGTTGCCGGCTGATAAAGCTGCAATAACTTTCTCCATTTCTTCAATGGGATAAGTTTTTTCTTTGTGCTTGCCAAAAGGCGCTACGCCAATCTTTGTTTGATGCCTGTTGGTTAATAATGCTTCAATACTATTATTAACACCAAGCTTTATCCTTTCCTGTTTGTTTGAAAGGTTTACCGGGTAACCAAGCGCATTAAATACATCTGCATACCGCTGAAAGCTTGTGCGCAAGGGTTTCAATATTTTATCGTGTTTTCTTGTCAGCTCTTTTTTTTCTTCCCTGCCTTTATCTATAACCTTTACTTTTTTACCGGAAGCCTTAAACAAAAAAGAAAGAACCTTGCTGCGCAGCACATCATGCAGGTCTGCAACAGCCGTAATGTTTTCTATTTGTTTTAATTGATTAAAAAGTTTGATGAGGCCTGCAAGACCATTGTATTTACCATGAATATCTGCACCAAAAAATGTAAGGCGGGGAATATCATCAAACAACGCACTGAACTTTACGTCAGAAACAAAAGTGATAGTAAGTTGCGGATGTTGCTGAAGCAACTGTTTTATAACCGGTACCGTCATTGCCACATCACCCATTGCCGAAAACCGCATAACCAATAAATGCGCAGGTGTATTCACTGCTTAATTTTTGTTTGTATATAAAACTGGATTTAGAGAAGGGTCGTTATACATCTTCATCTGCTTATATACTTTCATATATTTCCTGCCTTCTTCTATTTCCTGCAAAAGTTCATCAATAGCTGTGGAAAGATCAAGCTGCTGCTGTAAAAGAATATGCAGTTTATTGCTGCAGGCAAGCCGGTGTGCTTCCGTGGCATCAGTTCTCTCAGCTTCCTGCTGCATGTGATAAATTTTAAGCATTAAAATAGAAAGCCTGTCGATAGCCCATGCCGGGCTTTCTGTATTAAATTTTGCATCAGCCTGCACTGTAATATTTTTATATTTATCAAGAAAATAGCTGTCAATATATTCAACAAGATTAGTTCTTTCCTGGTTGGATTCGTCAATGCTTCTTTTAATTTTTAAAGCCATCACCGGGTCAATATTTGGCTCCCGTATAATATCTTCCAAATGCCATTGTACGGTATCGATCCAGTTTTTTTTATAGAGTAAATGTTCGAGTGAAGATGGCTTGTAAGGATTATTTTCAACTGCATCCACATTATCATGAATATGATAGTCTTTTACAGACCGCTCAAATATTTCATTGCAAAGCTTGCTTATCATATTTAAAGTTATGCGGCAAAAATCGGCGAAAATATTTTGTAAACAAAAGCTGCAGAAACCGTAAATGAAAGTATAAATTTACTGATACAAAAATTAGTATCAATATGTTTGCATCAGCCGTTATAATATAGCTGAAGATGCAAACGGTTTTAACAGGATCTGCATGAAAAAAATACTCGTTTCTTTATTGACAATAGTATGTTTTATAAGCGTTAAGGCTCAGTCTGCCGGAGATACTTCCATGCATGCCACCGCGGTGGCCGTGTGCGATTGTCTCGGTAAATCCAACCTCACAGATTCAAGTTCCGCACAGGAAATGCAGCAGGCGTTTTTAAACTGCATCACAGCTTCCCCCGATTTTCTTACAAAAGTGATGGCAGGCGGCGATATGGATGGGGCGGAAAAAATTGCAACAGACCTTGCTATGGAACTTATGAAAATTAATTGCCCTTCTTTTATGAAAATGGCAATATCAATGGCAGCCAGCGGTGATAATGAACTGAGTTTCGGCCTGCCGTCATCCCCACAGGTAAAAACCGAAAATGCTGAAAGCGCAGCAGGTATTATAGTGAATGTGGAAGAAAAAGATTTTTTATATATAACCCTCAAAACAACAGCCGGCCGTGAGCTTAATTTTATTTATTACACCTATGTTCCGGGCTCGGATGACTGGTTAAAAGACCCTGTTACCGAACTGAAAAACAAAAATGTTTCGCTTTCCTACATAAACACAGAAGTTTATCAGCCAAAGTTTAAACAGTTTATGAACGTGAAGCAAATAAAAACACTAACTATACAATAGTTTTAAAACCTGCTGTGCATTTATAAGGCTATGCAAACAAATAAAGACGGAAACAGCAATAATAAAGCGCCGCAAATATTAAACGCCTCTTCCAATTTCCTCGGGTTTTGTTTTGTTGTATTAACATCTATCAAACTTTTTAAGTTTAGTTCTGTAACAATAATAGATGAAGTTACCGCCATTTCGTTTGTACTATTTATGACGAGCTGTTTGTGTGCGTTCCTGTCTATCCGCAGCAAAACAAAGCGCGCCGATATGTATGAAACAGTTGCCGAATACGCTTTCCTGGCAGGCCTCTTCAGTATTTTCTTTATGACAATTTTGTTTTTGCTGGAGGTTATACATTAAGCCGGAACAGGCTTTAACGGTGCAATTAATATTTCGTGTTTAAATTTGCCGCATGAGCAATTCAATAGAAACTTTAGTAGAGAATGAAAAAGATGCTGAACTAAGATCAATCGGTGAAAAAGTTTTAAATAACCAGCGCCTGCAGTTTGATGAAGGCGTGGCGCTTTTTGAAAAAGCAACTTTGCCTTATGTTGGCGCACTTGCTAATTATGTGCGGGAAAAATTGCATGGTAACAAAACTTATTTCAACCGTAATTTTCATATAGAGCCAACGAATGTTTGTGTTTTCTCCTGCAATTTTTGTTCTTACTCGAGAATATATGCGCACCGCGAAGAAGGGTGGGAGTTAAGCAAGGAACAGATGATGCACATTATTCAGAAATATGATGGCAAGCCTGTAACGGAAGTGCATATTGTTGGTGGCGTTCATCCCAAAATGAATTTATATTTTTTTGAAGATCTGCTGAAATCCATCAAGGCCCATCGTCCTGAATTGCATATAAAAGGTTTCACCGCTGTTGAGCTTGATTACATGTTTCGCAAGGCAAAGCTGAGTGTGGAAGATGGTATGAAATTATTGCATGAAGCCGGTCTTGATTCATTGCCCGGTGGCGGCGCAGAAATTTTTCATTGCGAAATACGCGAAGATATTTGCGCCGATAAAGTGGATGCTGAGGGCTGGCTGCATATTCATAAGGCTGCACATAACCTCGGCATGCATACCAATGCAACTATGCTGTTTGGCCATATTGAAAATTATTGGCACCGTGTTGATCACATGGAACGCTTGCGTCAGTTGCAGGATGAAACACATGGTTTCAATACTTTTATTCCGCTTAAGTTTCGTAATAAGGATAATGATATGAGCCATGTGCCCGAAAGCTCACTGATTGAGGATATGAAAGTGTATTCCATTGCAAGATTATACCTTGATAATTTCCCTCATCTCAAAGCATACTGGCCAATGCTTGGCAGGCAGAATGCGCAATTGAGTTTATCTTTTGGAGTGAATGATCTTGACGGAACGATTGATGATACCACGAAAATTTATTCAATGGCAGGCAGCGAAGAGCAAACGCCTGCTTTGTCAACAGCACAGCTTGTGACGCTTATTAAACAGGTAAAGCGCGAGCCTGTGGAACGGGATACTTTGTATAAGGAGATAAAGAATTATACTGAAGATGATGTGCATGAACTGGAAGTGAATCCTTATTACAACTAATTTAAAAGCTTGAAGACTTTGATATGAAAATTGCTATCATCAACGGGCCAAATCTTAACCTCCTTGGCAAGCGTGAGCCGGATGTTTACGGCAGCCAATCGTTTGAAGATTATTTCGAAACATTAAAAAGTCTTTTCCCTTCAGTGGAGTTTCATTATTATCAAAGCAATGTGGAAGGCGAACTGATAAACGAAATTCAAAAAGTTGGTTTTGATTACAACGGTATAGTTTTAAATCCAGGTGGTTATACACATACATCTGTTGCTTTAGGCGATGCTATCGCCGCCATAAAAACCAAGGTTATTGAAGTGCATATAAGTAATGTGCATGCACGGGAAGATTTCAGGAAGCTTTCTCATATTTCAGGCAAAAGTGTAGGCAGCATTTTTGGCCTGGGTTTAAAGGGTTATGAACTTGCGGTAAAGTGGTTTGTTGATAATGCTTAATACGAAGCATTGATTATTCAATTATAAAATAATTTCTTATTAATATTTAGCCGCAGATGCACAGATTTTACCTGTGCATCTGCAGCTGATTTCTTAACAGCCATTACTTGTTCGTACATCATTCTCATAATCCTTCCAATTATCCTGCAACAACATAAGTGTTGCGGGTTTCTGTTGCTGATGCATTTTTATTCCGCAGCATTTTTTCACGGGTGATATACGATACCGCAAGAATACCGAGAAAGATTAAAGGAAAGATGGACATAAAACTGAAACCATCAACAGCGGTAATGCTTATGGAAGCGAAAATAAAATCGAAAGCAAAACCGGCATACGCCCATTCTTTAACGCGGCCAGGCACCTGCGGAATAAGCAAGGCCAGCGTTCCAAGTACTTTGAAAATAACAAAGGCATCTCCAAAATATTGAGGATAGCCTAAATGCTGAATGCCTTGTTTGGCAAGTTCTGTTTGAGAAGTTAACGCCGGCATTACACCTTCAAATAAGAAGATGATAATAGTGGTTATCCAGTAAACGATCTTAGTGGTTTTTGATGTTTTCATGATCTTGTTTTTTATGTTTTTGTAATTTGTTTGTAACACAAAGTTGAAGATCATGTACAGAATTGATGCGGTGTGAATGAGGCTGTTTTGGGGTTGTTTGCGACACACAATAATTGCCGTTGAATTATTTACCGTTAGCACAGTAACATGTTATCTGCTTTAACTCATCCATCCTTAAAAAATTTATCAGTATAATTGCTTTCATACAATTATTTTACCAGGAGAAATACTATGATGAAAAACTATGTTTGCCTGTTACTCGCCTGCTTGTTATGCACTTCAGCATGGAGTCAAAACAATTCACAGAAATTTGAATTTGTAAATTTTTCAAAGGTTAATATCAATGATGATTTCTGGAAACCCAAGATTGATAAAGTGGCTACCAAAACCTTACCTGCCTGTATTTATCAGACTGAAATTGCAACAGCCCGCATCCGCAATTTTGAAAAAGTAGCGCATAAAAAAGGGGAGAAACACGAAGGCATTTATTTTGATGACAGCGATGTATATAAGGCATTGGAAGCGATAGCTTATTCATTAAAAACACATCCTGATACGGCTTTGGAGAATACGGCTGACAGGTGGATTGATATTATTGCAGCCGCCCAGCAACCAGATGGATATCTGAATACCTATTATACTTTAGGCGACATAAGCAAACGATGGACAGATGTTGAAAAACATGAAGATTATTGCGCCGGCCATTTAATTGAAGCGGCAATAGCTTATTACAATACCACAGGAAAAAGAAAATTACTTGATGTTGCCATACGTTTTGCCAATCATATTGATTCCACCATGCGGCTTGCTAATAAAAACTGGTTTAGCGGGCATGAGGAAATTGAACTGGCGCTGGTAAAATTATACAAGGTTACCAACGATGACCGTTATCTTAAAC